>JALXBY010000240.1 GCA_026991215.1 Anaerolineales bacterium | reverse complement strand
TCGCCGACGCCCACCCCGCCGCCACCCTACCCCGCACCGGTGCTGCTCTACCCGCCCGATGGCGCGGTCTTCTCCCTGGCCGATACCGTCTCCCTGCAATGGGCTTCCGTGGGTACCCTGCGGGAGAACGAGGCCTACGCGGTCTACGTGGTGGACCTGACCTCCGACGAGGAGCGCCGGCTGGTGGACTACGTGACCGACACCAAGTTCGTGGTACCCGAAACCTTCCGGCATACCGATGCCAAGCCCCACGTATACCGCTGGTGGGTGGTGCCGGTGCGCCAGGTGGGGACGGACAAGGAAGGGGAACCCATCTGGGAACCGGCCGGCGCGGCCAGCGCGCAGCGGACCTTCGTCTGGGCCGGGCTGCCCGGCACGCCTTCGCCGTAGACGCGTGGGCGCAGGTTTCGCACCTTCCAAACGGAAGACGCCCCAAAACCGGGGTACCGGGGAGGCACGACCTTCCCCAAACCATGCCCTGGCAGGAGGCCGTACGATGCGCAAAGTGCTGATTACCGGCGCGAACCGGGGCATCGGCCTGGCGCTGACCCATCAGTTTGCCGCGCAGGGGGATGAGGTCTTCGCCACGTGCCGTCACCCCGAAGAGGCCACGGACCTGAAACGGCTGGCCCACCGCTACCCCGACCAGGTCCACGTGTTCCGGCTGGACGTGACCGACGAGGAGAGCATCGACAAGGCCTTCCAGGTCATCGCGCGGATGACGGCCCACCTGGACTGGCTCATCAACAACGCGGGGGTGCTGGTGGAAGAGCACAGCCTGCAGGACGTGGACTTCGCGGCCTGGGAACGGGTGTTCCAGGTGAACACCTTCGGGCCGTTCCGGGTGGTCCGGCGCTTCCTGCCCCTGCTGCGGGGGAGCAAGCAGCCGCTGATTTGTCAGATTACGTCCATCATGGGGTCCATTGGTTTGACCGAGGGCACGGGGTACTACAGTTACCGGGGCAGCAAGGCCGCGCTGAACATGATGAGCAAGGTGCTGGCCGCGGAGTTGCGGCCGTTGGGCATCCCGGTGGTGATGGTGCACCCTGGTTGGGTGCGGACGCGGATGGGCGGGCCGCAGGCGCCGGTGCTTCCCGAAACCTCGGCCCGGAACATCATCAAGGTGTTGCGGGGGGTGACCCTGCAGGATACGGGGACGTTCTACGGTCCGGATGGCAAGACGCTGCCGTGGTGACGGGCGCGCTTCGTGTAGCCAGAGGCGTGTTCGGCAAGGGCTGCGACCTCTGCCCATCCTGCTGGCTTCCGTGGGCTTCGTGTAGCCATTGACCGTTGTTGACGTCAAAATCACTCCCAAACCCCCAGGAGGACAGCCATGGAGAGCCTCCATGCCCTCGTCCAGGCCCGGCTCCGCGCACGTGGGGTGCGGGTGCTTCTGGCCGTCTTCGGTCTGGCCCTGGCCGCCCAGGTTCGGGTGGTCCTGCCCTTCACGCCGGTGCCCATCACGGGCCAGACCTTTGGCGTGTTGCTGGCTGCCGCGCTTCTGCCGCCGGGGGAAGCGGTCATGGCCACGGCCCTGTACGTCCTGGCCGGGACCCTGGGCCTGCCGGTGTTCACCGGCTTCGGCGGGGGATGGTCTTACCTCCTGGGTCCCACCGGGGGGTACCTGCTGGGCTTCATCGCCGCGGCGGGGCTGCTGGCCGCGGTGCGCAGCCGCTGGCCCCAGGCCCTGCGGGGGTGGCGGCTCTGGCCCGCCCTTGCCCTGGGCAACCTGGCCATCTACGCCCTGGGCCTCCCCTGGCTGGCCGTGTTCGTGGGTTGGGAGCGGGTCCTGGCCCTGGGCTTTTTGCCCTTCCTGCCGGGGGACCTGCTCAAACTCCTCCTGGCCGGCCTGACCGTTCAGGCCCTCCAGCGCTGGCATGGGTAGCCATGGTCGATTACACCCCTTTCCTCCCGCCCGCGGGTTGGAAGCCCCAGGTGGCCGGTGCCCGCCCCTGGGTCGTGGTGCGGGGGGGCGGTGACCTGGGCAGCGGTGTGGTCGCCCGCCTGGTGCGGGCCGGGTTCCCGACCGTGGTTCTGGAAATCCCCAAGCCCCTGGCCGTGCGCCGGGCCGTGGCCTTCGCGGAGGCCGTCTACCGTGGGGTGCACCACATCGAAGAACTGACCGCCCGCCTGGTGACCGGCCCGGAGGACGTGCCCGCGACCTGGGCCAGGGGGGAAGTCCCTGTGCTGGTGGACCCTGAAGGCCAGGCCATCGCCCACCTTCGCCCGGCCGTGCTGATCGATGCCCGGATGCGAAAGGCCCCGCCGGAGCAGGACCTGCGGGACCTGGCCCCGTTGACCTTTGGCCTGGGGCCGGGGTTCGAGGCCGGGGTGAACGTGCACGCGGTGGTGGAGACCAACCGCGGGCACCTGCTGGGCCGGGTGTACTGGAAGGGCACGGCCCAGCCCGATACCGGCGTGCCGGAGCGGGTGCTTCAATATCGGGAAGAGCGGGTGCTGCGGGCCCCGGTGGCCGGGTACGTTACCCCCCTGGTGGAAATCGGCGCGCTGGTCAAGCAGGGCCAGCCCGTGGCCCGGGTGGGCGACGCCCTGGTCTACGCGCCCTTCGACGGCGCGGTGCGGGGCCTGGTGCACCAGGGCGTATGGGCCGAGGCCGGCATGAAAATCGGCGATGTGGACCCCCGCGGGGACCCGCGCTACTGCTTCCTGATTTCCGAGAAGTCCCTGACCATCGGCGGCGGGGTGCTGGAGGCCATGTTGCGCTTCCCGGAATTGCGCCGCCACTTTTGGCTGCAGGGCGCGACGGCCTCGTAAGGGGCCTTACGGCTTCGGCACTTCGTTGCCCTCAAGTAAGCCCAGGCGTTGCAGGGCTGCGCGTGCGGCCTGTTGCTCGGCTTCCTTGCGGCTGTGCCCGGTGCCTTCGCCCATGACCTGCTTCCCCACCCGAACCTGGACCCGAAACCAGGGGTCGTGTTGTGCGCCCTTTTGTTCCACCACCTCGTAGTGGGGCACGCCCAGGCCCTGTTCCTGGGACCATTCCTGCAGGCGGCCTTTGAAGTTCTCTTCCAGCCGCGCCCGCACCTGGGGGAAGGCAGCCTCGACCAGCGGGAACACGAAATCCCGCACCGCGTCCAGCCCCTGGTCCAGGTACAGGGCCCCGACCAGGGCCTCGAACGCGTCGGCCAGGATGCGCCGCTGCCCGGCTTCCCCCAGACGCGCGGCGGAGGGGCTGAGGCGCAGGGCTTCCTGCAAGTGCACGGCCCGCGCGAACGCGGCCAGTTGGTCCCGGTCCACCAGCGCGGCCCGGTAGCGGGTCAGGTCCCGCGGCCCCAGGCGGGGGAATCGGCGGAACAGCCATTCCCCCACGACCAGGTCCAGCACCGCATCGCCCAGGAACTCCAGCCGTTCGTTGTAGGCCACGTCGGGCGCGACGGCCCGGTACGAGGCGTGGGTCACCGCCTCTTCGACCAGGGCAGGGTCGCGGAACCGCAGCCCATGCCGTTGCAGGAAGCGCTTCAGGCCCGGCCACATGGTAGGTTGCCTCCCTGAACGTGGACGTGCTCGGTGAAGACGGCGGTCTTTCGAGGGGTGCGGGGTTTAGTATACTCTCAGAGATTTGGTCGTTCGTCGTTCGTCGGTGGTCGGTGGTGATTCGTCAATGGTCGGTGGTCGGTGGTGATTCGTCAATGGTCGGTGGTCGATGGTCGGTGGTGTGAGGAATTTCTGTGGAGGGGTGGCCATGACCCGTGAGGACCTGCTCAAGATGGACGAAGCCCAGTTGCGCCGGCGCTACGAGGAACTCAAGCGGGAAATCCATTACCACAACTACCGCTACTACGTGCTCAACGCGCCGGTCATCAGCGATTACGAATACGACCGGTTGATGCAGGAACTGCGCTGGATCGAGGAACTGCATCCCGAATGGGTGACGCCCGATTCCCCCACGCAGCGGGTGGGCGCGCCCCCGGCCGAAGGCTTCCGCAAGGTGCGCCATCCGGTTCCGGTGCTCAGCCTGGCCAACGCGTTCTCCGATGAGGACGTGCGGGCCTGGTTCCGCCGGCTGGTCCGGCTGGATCCCCGCGTCGAAAATGCGGACTTCACCGTGGAGCCGAAAATCGACGGCCTTTCCGTGGTCCTGCACTATCGGGAGGGCCAGTTCGTCCTGGGGGCCACCCGCGGGGATGGCCTGGAAGGCGAGGACGTGACCGCGAACCTGCGCACGGTGAAGCAACTCCCCCTGCGCATCCCCGTGGACCCCAACGGGCCACCGCCGCCACGGTACCTGGTGGTCCGGGGCGAGGTGTACATCACCAAGGAGGACTTCCGCCGGCTGAACGAAGCCCTGGCCGCGCGCGGAGAACGGACCTACCTGAACCCCCGCAACACCGCGGCCGGTTCCCTGCGCCAGTTGGACCCCAGGGTCACGGCCGAGCGGCCCTTGCGCCTCTGGGCGTACCAGATTTTGACCGGCGAAGGGGACCTGCCCAGGACCCAGTGGGAGACCCTGCAGTACCTGCGGGCGTTGGGCTTCCCCGTCTTCGACGCGGACCACTGCCCCGACCTGGATTGCGTGCTCCAGGCCTACCGGAAGTGGCTGCAGCGGCGGGACGAACTCCCCTACGAATGCGACGGCGTGGTCATCAAAATCAACGACCTGGCGCTCCAGCAAAGCCTGGGCGTGGTGGGCAAGGACCCGCGGGGCATGCTGGCCTACAAGTTCCCCGCGCGGGAAGTCACCACGAAACTGCTGGACATCCGGGTCAACGTGGGCCGCACCGGCAAAATTACCCCCTACGCCATCCTGGAACCGGTCGAGATTGGCGGGGCCATCATCCGCAAGGCCACCCTGCACAACTTCGAGTACATCCGGGAAAAGGACATCCGCATCGGCGACCGGGTGTACGTCAAGCGTTCGGGGGACGTGATTCCCTACATCGTCGGGCCGGTCAAGGAGGCCCGGACCGGGGAGGAAATTCCCTACGAGCCGCCTACCCACTGCCCGGTGTGCGGCGAACCCCTGTACCACGACCCCGACGAAGTGGACTGGTACTGCGTCAACGCGGCATGCCCGGCGCAACTGGCCCGCCGCATCGAGTACTTCGCCTCCCGCACGGCCATGGACATCCCCGGCCTGGGCCGCAAGATTGCCGAGCAACTGGTGGAAGCCCGCCTGGTGGAGGACGTGGCCGACCTGTACTACCTGACCAGGGACGACCTGTTGAAACTGGAAGGCTTCGCGGAGAAGAAGGCCGAGAACCTGCTGGCCGGCATTGCGGCCTCCCGGAACCGGCCCTTGCGCCGGTTGCTCACGGGGTTGAGCATCAAGGGCGTGGGACCCACCATCGCGGCCCTGCTGGAACAGCACTACCCCGACCTGGACGCGCTGGCCCAGGCCACCCGCGAGGAACTGGAAGCCCTGGAGGGCATTGGCCCGGTCATCGCCCGGTCCATCGTGGATTGGTTCTCCCGGCCCCGGCACCGGCGGTTGCTTGAGAAACTCAAGAAGGCCGGCGTGTGGCCCCGCGCGGTCCAGGCCGCGACCCAGGCGCAGCCCCTGGCCGGGCTGACCTTCGTCATCACCGGCACCCTCAAGACCATGACCCGGGAGCAGGCCAAGGCCTTCATCGAGGCCCATGGCGGCCGGGTGGCCAGCAGCGTCAGCCGCAAGACGAACTACCTGGTGGTGGGGGCCAACCCCGGCTCCAAACTGCAAAAGGCCCGGCAGTTGGGCATCCCGACCATCGACGAGCGCACCCTGTACGAGATGGCCGGGGAAACCCCGCCGGCGGAACTCACGGAAGGGGATGCGGACCGGCCCGCGGCGGGCCGGGCGGACCCCGATTCCCCAAAACAGCCCACCCTGCCGTTGGGGTGAGCGGGTGGTGAATTCTGCTAAGGTTCGCCTTCAGGGTAATTCAAAACGCCACGGGCCCTGGAGTCGTGCGCTCAGGGCCTGAAGAACCTGTTGGTAGGCCTCTTCCAGGGTCATGTCTTGTGGCTTTTTCACGACTTCGCAACCGCCGATGCCCTGGCCAGAGGCCGGGCGGGTTTCGATGCCCCGGTCTCGCAAGCGTTGATTTACCGCGGCGCAATCCGGTTGTTCGGGTACATCTTGGGCCAACGTTTGAATGACCAGGGCCTTTACCCGCGGATTTGCACCACGCTGCTGAGGCCAGGGGAAGTACAGGTAAGTGCACTGGCGGGTGCCCTGCTTTTGGATTTCAAGCCGATACAGCGAAAAGCCTTCCAGAGGAAGGCGTCCCTGGTCGGTTTCCAGATATGCCTCATCCACTGACCAGTCTGGCCCAGGCAGTTCTATACACACTTGGGCGACCATGTACAGCTTCTCTACCTGGCCGTTGTTTTCGGTTCGAGTATCCAGGGCGTAAAGTTGGGCCTTTAACCCCTGCCTTTCCACGGTCAGCGGTTCGGCGAAGGTTTTTCGGAGTTGCCATGCCCGCGGGGATTCAATAACAACCCTTCCCCCCTGCATGAATGGAGGTTGGGTTTCGACAATGGGCGTTGGGGGAACTTGAAGCATTGGTGTCCCTGGTTCCTGAGCCATTACATTGGCCTGGGCGTTGTTTCCTGTCCACTGGTACCATCCCCACCATCCTGCTCCACCGAGGAGGAATACAAGCAGGAACCACCGTAAAAGGGTTCTTACCTTCTCTTCCATATTTGCCCTCCTGAAAATCTAATTTTCCTATAAGTCTTGGGTCATTGACGAGGTGTACAGGGCCATAACACAGCATAACCAACGTAATAAGAGGTCAATCCCCCACAGGCATTCCAGTACGGGTCGGGATAGGGATCATAGCGCATGCGTGTAAACACATTATAACCAGGCGAAATTTTTGCCGGGGAATTTGTGTAATACCATGCATAATTATAGCCTTCCCAGAAGGCATAATATGCTAAAGTCGATTGGGCATAGTGCCATCCGGCGAGATTTCGGGTTCGTGCCCATACAGTATGGCATACAAGGGAAAACCGCAATTCGAGTCGGCCATTTGAGATCTGTCGAGATTCCCATGTAATGACTTGATCATCGCATCCAGTGGTATGCGGATATAAACCATTACATCCCGTTCCATAACAGGATGCTTGGTACATGCGATTCTGAATTGCACTAACGAGAAACAGACCCAACGTGCCTATTACAAGTAAGAGTGTCATTTTATTGTTCATGTCGTCCCTCCCTATATGCAATTAGTGAAGGCTACATAAACGATTTTATCCCCCCCCGTTTGGTCAAGATCCCATACTTTGAGCACGAATTTATATCATCTATTCTGAGGAGGATTTTAAAATGCTTTGGCAATCCAAGATCAGTAAGTTAAGCATTGCACTTTCTTGCGCCTGTTCAATCACCTGCCGAGCCAGGGCACACTTGCGACCGCCCGTAGTACAATTGCCGGGACGAACTTCGCCCATGGAGGACGGCTATGCCCATCCAGGTGGACATCATCGCCCAGGACCGCCATGTCTGGTCTGGCGAGGCCGATATGGTGGTCATCCCCGGAAGCCAGGGCGACATGGGTGTGCTGCCCAACCACGCGCCCCTGTTGACCACCCTCAAGCCGGGCTTCCTGCGGGTGCGCAAGGGCGGCGAGGAACTCGTGTTCACCGTGGTCGGTGGTGTGGTGGAGGTGCGGCCGGACCGGGTCATCGTGCTGGCCGATGCCGCGGAGCATGTGGAGGAAATCGACGTGGCCCGGGCCCAGGCCGCGAAGGAGCGGGCCGAGCGCATCCTGGCCGAAGCCCCGCGGGATAGCGAAGCCTACCTCGCGGCCCTGGCCGCGCTGCGGCGGGCCAACCTGCGGCTGGAGGCCGTCCGCCGCTACCGTCGGGAGAAGCCCATCTCCACCCCCGGCCAGGGCCAGTAGCCCGGCAGCATAGGGGTGCTTCATGAGTCCATGGTTTTCCCAGGACGTGGGCATCGACTTGGGGACCGAGCGCACCCGCATCGCCACGCCCGAAGAGGTGCTTCTGGAAGAAGCCACCCTCGCGGTGCTGGCCTATGAGGATGACGTACCCCGAATCGTGGCCTCCGGCGCGGAGGCCGAGGCCATGCTGGGCCGGGTGCCCGAAGGCCTGGAGGTGGTCCGGCCCCTGCAGCGGGGCGTGGTCGCGTACTACGAAATCACCGAGGCCCTGCTCCGGTACCTGCTGCGCAAGGCGGGCGTGGCTTCCTGGCTCTTCCGCCCCCGGGTGATGGTCACCGTGCCCCACGGCGCGACCAGCGTGGAACAGCGGGCGGTCTACGAAGCCGTACTCCGGGCCGGGGCCCGGGAGGCCTATCTCATCCCCACGCCCCTGGCCGCGGCCATCGGCGGCGACCTGCCCATCCATACCCCGGCCGGGAGCACCGTGGTCTGCATCGGTGCCGGGACCACCCAGGCCGCGGTCATGGCCATGTACGGCGTGGTGGGCGCGGAGACCCTGCGCAAGGGCGGTGCGGACCTCAACGAGGCCATCATCCAGTACGTGCGGAAGAAGTACGGCGTGGTCCTGGGCCATTCCACGGCCGAGACCGTGAAGCGGAAGATCGGCTCGGCCCTGCCCCCAGAGGAGGAGCAGAGCATCGAGGTCCAGGGCCAGCATCAGGTGACCGGCCTGCCCCGGCCCGTGACCCTGGTCACCAGCGAAATCGTGGAAGCCATCCACGACGTGTTGAAGGAAATGGCCGGGGCCATCCAGCGGGTGATGGAGAAAAGCCCGCCCGAACTGGTCTCGGACATCATCGACCGGGGCATCGCCCTGTGCGGCGGTACGGCCCTGCTGCGCGGACTGGACCGGTTCCTGACCAAGGAGTTGGGCGTGCCGGTGTACGTGATGGACAACCCCCTCCAGGCCGCCGCGCTGGGCGCAGCCCGGGCCGTGGCCCTGTACCCCCGCATCAAGCGCCACCTCCCCCGGGTGATGTGAAAGGTTGTGGGGAATACCCTGGAAACCCACCGTCCTCAGAGCCGCGTTTTCGGATACGCGTGCTTCTGGGTGACTCTACTGCTCTTCTCAAGGCGATGATCCGCTTGTCGGGTCATCGCCGTTCTCATTTTCCAGGGTAGGTAGGCATGACGGCCATCGGGATTGAGGAACTGGGCCGCGCCGGGTATGGCCGTCAGCCGATGGCATGCCTCATTTGGTTATGGCCATTTATGGTAAAATTCGGGCAAAACATGAGTTTACCGTTGTTTATTTGAGGAGAGGAACCATGCGATGTTTGTGGCCGCTGGTTGCGTTGGGGTTCCTGCTCGGCTGCACCGCACCCACAACGACTGCACGCCCAACCCCTTCGGCACCGCCGCCAACCATAGCGTCCTCGCCGTCGGTCCTCCGGCCCACCACCACGCCCCTGCCCACGGCAACGGCCGCACCTGCTCACCCGACGGTGCCGCCCAAATCGCGGCTTGAACCGCTGCCTACGGATGTTCCGTTGCCCCAGAGCGGGGCCTTGCCTGAACTTCACGCGGTAGCGGACCCCACGGTGTTGCAGAAGGTCCTGCGTGTGTTCCATCGCGGCGCGGAGGCCGTTTGGGTTGCCCAATTTCCCGAGGACTTTCCTGCAGACCTTCCGCTGCCCTCCCAGGGATGGCTGGGCGCCGCCGTGCATCTCTTCCAGGGCGACTTGACGGAGGTCTGGACGCTCTTCATCGAAGCCGCTGTGCCGCCGGCGGAGTGGTTGCAGGCCTGGGAAGCCCGCCTCCAGACCGCGGGGTGGACCCTTTCCGGCGGCGGACCCATGGCAGGCGGCGGGTTCCGTCCTGTGGACGTTCAAACCAAGGCCTGGTGCCCCCCACCAAGCCAGGATTGGGCCGTGGACGTCCTGCTGTTCACCAGCACGGAGGATTACACCGTGGCCCGGTTGAGTTTCGTTCGCGGCCCAGGTGCCCACATGGGGCTGTGCGGTGACGAACGTATGCTCATGCCCGACGTGTTGCTCCCCGTGTTGACCCCGCCCCCTGGGGTGCGTATGGACAGCGCCGCACATACCTGGGGTGGTTCTACGAGCGCGGCCACCCAGACCGGGCTGGAAAGCCCCGACGGTCTGGAACCAGTCGTGACCGCGTTTCGCGCACAACTTGCACAACAGGGGTGGGACATCCAGGGAACCTCTTCCGGCCCCCTGTTCGACGGGGAAGGCGTGCACCTCTGGGGCGTCCGAAAGGACCCTGTTCGCGGCCTGCTTCGGCTGGACGTGCTGATTTGGGGGAACCGGCCACGGTATCAGGCCTATATGCGGGTTGGGGCGCTGCCGCGCGTGAAGCGTCCACCCATACCCACGGCGGACGAATGGCCCCGGCTATTGGGGCAGACCGAGAACGCGGCCGCGCTAAAACGGGCGCTGATCCTCTCCCTGGGCGAGCGTTCGGTCTTTAGCGGACGTATGGCCCTTTGGGTAGGTCGGATGCCCGAACCCTGGCCCCTGCCGCATCTCCCCCAACCCCAGGAAAGGTTGCTTCTGGCCCAGTTCGAAGCCGAGCTTCCAGGTACCCATAGTGGAAACATGTGGCGTTTCGTCCTGGAACCCCAGGACCCGGCCCGTGCTCTGGAGATGTGGCACAATGCGCTTCCCCAGTATGGATGGCAGCCCATGCCCAGGGAGCGCCGCGACCAGGAATGGATGCCGGGCCTCGTTTTCGAGGGCAGGATACCTGTTTCGGAAAGCCTCGTCTTCTGTGCCCAAGGGGAAGCCGGCCCGCTTTCCCTGGTCTTGTGGGCTGAAGGGGACTTGCTCTTTCTGGAACACCTGGAGCGGGTGGGGCCATGTGCGGTGACGTCTCCGCCGCCCATGATGGGTGGAATGGCCGGTTGGCCGCCCCTGCGTCTGACCTTTCCTGACCCCCAGGCCTGGCCTTACGCCGGTGGCGGGGGCAGCGCAGATGTGGATGCCGTTGTCCAAACGACCCTGGTCTACACCACCATGCCTACGGACACCATCTTGGAGGGCTTGTTAGGTCAGTTGCGCGACCAGGGCTGGCAGGTAACCGGGCAGGGGAATCTGGAGGACAACCTGTACTGGGGTGTGGCCGAATCCGAGGGCGAGGGCGGCTCCTGGCGGGTTCGGCTTTTGCTCTTCCCCGTGCAGGAAAGCTGGTTGCTGGTGCACTTCAGGCTTGAGCGTTCTGGCCCGTAGTCCGCGGTGGCCCGTCCTCCGGTTGGGTTGCTGGCCCCATCCAGAACCCTTGCAAGATGCGCCGGGTGGATGTGAAGGCCAGGTCCGGCAGGGCATCGGGCGGGAAGAAGCGGGCGTCGTCCACGTCGTCGGCCGCGTGGAGTTGGCCCCCGCGGAGGCGGCCCTGGTAGACCAGGAGCAGGTCCGCGCCCCTGGCGTGCTCCCGACCGGTCAGCAGGGTCAACAGGGGGCCGATTTCTACGTCCAGGCCGGTTTCTTCCAGGCACTCGCGGCGGGCAGCCTCTTTGGGGTCTTCCCGCGCGTTGAGGAAGCCCGAAGGCAGGGTCCATTTCCCCTTGTGGGGGTCCACCCGGCGGCGGACCAGAAGCACCCGGTTGTGCTCGTCGGTCACCAGGACCGCGACCGCGACCTTGGGGTCCTCGAAGTACCGCCAGCCGCAGCGGGGACAGGTGGGCCGGATTTCCCCCATGTGCTCCTGGGGCACCAGGGGCGTGCCGCAGCGGATGCAGAAACGGGCTTCAGGCGTTGGGGCTTCGGTCATGGTTCGCCTCCCACCAGGCCCGCAGGCGCTGGTAGTCCTGGGGGGTGTCCATGTCCCAGAGGATGGCAGGGGTCGCCAGGGGGAGGTGGCGGATGTGCTCGTGGTGCTGGTGGAGGACGTCGCGCAGGGTGCGGTCAGGCGGTGCTTGCAAGAAGGTAGGCCACAGGGTCCGGGCCAGGAGCCAGGGATGCCCGCGGCGGTTCTGGTAGGAGGGGATGAGGATGGGGGGGCGCTCCTTCGTGTAGCCGTCTATCAGGGCCTGGTATACCGCCACCGGGATGTGGGGCTGGTCGCCCAGGACCACGAAGGCGGCCTCTACCTGGGGGAACAGGGCAAGGCGCTGCAGCCCCGCCTGGAGGGTGGCCAGCATCGCGTCCGGGTCCGGGGGCTGGATGGCGTGGACCAGCACCTCCGGTTGGGCTTTGACCAGGGTTTCGATTTCCCGCCGGGCCTCGTCGTGGGTGACCACGACCACCGGCCTGACGCCGACCCGGTGCAGCACCCGCACGATGTGGCCCAGCACCGTGGTCTCGCCCCAGGGCAGGGCCAGTTTGTTCACGCCCATGCGCCGGGAGCGGCCCGCGGCCAGGACTACGCCGGCGATTGCGGCTCGGACGGGGCTTCTTCGTCTTCGTTCTGCCATGAGAAGCGCACGTGCTCTTCCGTCTGCACCCGGCCCTGTAAGAAGCCGCCGGCTTCGGCTTCCAGGGCCTGGGTGACCACGTCCCCAAACAACCGGCCGCTGGCTTTGAGGACCACCCGGCCGGCCCGCACCGGCCCCTTGAGCAGCCCTTCCACCACCACGGTTTGGGCCTCGCACACCGTAAGTTCCGCCCGGCCCTGGGGTCCCACGATGAAGGTACCTTCCAGATGCACTTCCCCGCGGAAGAAGGCGTTGACCCGGATGGTCCCCCGGCCCCGCAACACACCTTCCAGGTGCAGCCCTTCGGCCAGGAAGGAGAGGGTTTCGTCCCCGCCGACCGGTTGGGATGGCCGTTCCGCGGCGGGCTGGGTTTCTTCAGGTTCGCCCTTGCGGGAAATCACCGGGACCCGGGCCTCGCCTTCTTCGTCCCCAAGCCAGCGTTTCAGGAGGCTCATCCTTCCTTGCTCAGCGCCTTGAGGTTTTCGGGGTCGGGAAAGGCCATGATGCTGGCCCCGCAATCCACGAACAGCACCTGGCCGGTGATTTTGGACGCCAGGTCCGAGCACAGGAACACGGCCGCGTTGCCCACGTCGTCCTGGGTGATGTGCTCCTTGAGCGCGGCGAAGTAGGGGAACACCTTGTACATGGTGCGGAAGCCGGGCACGCCCGAAGCCGCCAGGGTGCGGATGGGCCCGGCCGAAATCGCGTTGACCCGGATGCCCTTGGGGCCGAAGTTGTAGGCCAGGTAGCGCACGCTGGCTTCCAGCGCGGCCTTGGCCACGCCCATGACGTTATAGCCCGGGGCCACCTTTTCCCCGCCGTAGTAGGTCATGGTGAGTATCGCGCCGCCTTCCCGCATCAGGGGGAGGAAGGCCCGGGCCAGGGCGACGAAGGAGTACACGCTGATGTCCATGGCCTTGTGGAACCCCTGGCGGCTGGTCTGGTAGTAGGGGTTACGCAGGTCTTCCTGTTCTGCGTAGGCGATGGAGTGCACCAGGATGTCCACCTGGCCGAAGTGGTCCCGGGCCTTTTGCGCGATGGCCTCGATGTCTTCGTCCCTGGTCACGTCACAGGGTTCCACGAAGTCCAGGTTCAGGGATTCGGCCAGGGGGCGGACCCACTTCTCCAGCGTGGGACCTGCGTAACTGATGCCGACCCGCGCGCCTTCCCGGTGAAAGGCCTTGGCGATGCCCCAGGCAATGGAACGGTGATTGGCCACACCGAACACCACCGCGGTTTTGCCTTCCAAAAGACCCATGGGCCTCCTCCTGAGGGGAAATTGGGGGGAACCTGCCGCGACTGGCCGCCGCGTGGCCCTCATGATACCATACTGACCACTCACCACTGACCACTGACCACTGACCACTCTCCCATGTCTCCTGCCCTACGTCCTCGAAACCTGCGCTCCTTGTGGCCCCTGCTGTTCCTGGCCGTGGCCTTCCGGGTTGGGGGGAACACGGTCAACCGGATGGTGTACCCCTTCCTGCCCGTGTTCGCCCAGGACCTGGGGGTTTCCCTGCCCGTGTTGACCCGCGGCCTGGGGTGGCGCGTGGCAGCCGGGGTGGTCGCCCTGCCCCTCATCCTTTGGGCGGAACGGCGTCCCCGGCACGGCGTGCTGTTCGGTACCGGGCTGTTCACCCTGTTCTTGTTGTGGACCGCGGGGTGGCCCACATGGTCCGTGTTCCTTAGTATGGTGCTGGGGGTGTTGGTGGCCAAGATGGTGGCCGACATCGCCCTGCAGGACTGGTTGAGCCGTCGCATCGCGTATCGGGAGCGGGGGCTGCCCCTGGCCTTCCTGGAACTGGGCTGGTCCATGAGTTTCTTCCTGGGGATGCCGGTGGTGGCCTGGCTCCTGCAGGGGTATGGCTGGCGGGTGCTGTTTTTGGCCTGGGCCGGGTATCTGGCCCTGGGTGGGCTGGCCGTAGCCGCGTTGATGCACCGGTTGGAGAAACAGGAACGCGCAGGCCGCGGCGGACAAGACCCGCATCACGGTTCGCCTGAGGTGCTTGAAAACCTGCCAGGGCCTGCAGATTCAAACCCGGTCCCTGCCTCGGCGCTGTCCAGCGGGCGTGCGGGGGGCCTGGGGATTCTGACCTTCCCCCATGGGCTGCGGGGTTTCTGGCAGCGGCATGGCCAGGCCCTGCTTTGGGGCGTGCTGCCGGGTTTGCTCTTTGCCCTGGCCGCGACCCTGGCCAACGAGGTCATTGGCCTGGTGTTTGGGGATTGGCTTTACCGTACCTATGGGCTTCGTTTGGGGGGATTGGGCCTGGCCGCGGTGGTCATCGGCGTGGGGGAGGCCATGGGGGAGTTCGCGTCCATGGCCCTGGTGGACCGGCTGGGCAAGCGCCGGGCCGTGATGTGGGGCGTGGCCGGCCTGGTGGGGGCTTCGGCCCTGTTCCCGTGGCTGGGGACCCGGAACCTGACCGGGGCCTTGGTGGGGCTGGCCCTGGCCTTTGCCACGTATGAGTTCTCCCTGGTCAGCAGCATCCCGATGATGACCGCGGTGTGGCCCTCGCATCGGGGGGTCACCATGCTGGCCTTTGCCACCGCGTTGATTTTGGGACGGAGCGTTGCGGCCTGGGTGCTCCCCTGGGTCTACCTGCCCTGGGGGGTTGGCGGCGCCGGGGTCGCGGCAGCCCTGGCCGGGGTCCTGGCCTGGCTTGCCCTCTTCCCCTTGCGGGAGGGGGAGATGTGAGGGAGGGGGACATTGGAGCGCTTCGTGAGCAACGTTTTTCTCTGGACTGGCACGAAGGGGTCGGGCCATGGGCATCAAAATTTGAAAGACTTCGCGTGACTCAGGTGTGGACAGGAGTTTGGACAGTTTGGTGAGCCAAGAAAGCGGGCCACTGCTTCGGGTGTTCGACGAGGCCTCAACCGTCGAGCCACAACCGGAACTGGCCCGGGATTCATCCAGGCCTGCTGGTACACCCGGCATGCAGCATCATATACCAGAGCACTGGTAGCCGAATGGTCTTGGCCAACGTGTAACCGCCCCGGGCTTCAATGCGCACAGGTAAGACCCCAATATCCCATTCTTTGCCCCTCCCTGCCTCCCTGCAAAGTACAGCGCCATCTCCTCCTGTGCCTTGGCCGCCCGCTCCGCCACGTCGCTCACGTGGTCGTGGGAGGGCTTGGGTTGGCGCCGCGGCCCTGGTACCAGGATCCCCAATAGCTTACCCGCCACTCAACAACGCAGGAAGCCATAACGGTGAAGTTATGAAGATTTCTTTGAGGGCTATCACCGCTATCACCGCTACCACAACAACCACAACTACCACAGCCATAGCGGCCGCGAGGCGCGCGGGCATCCATTTGAAATACCAGCCCGATTGCACTTCTGAAGCCGGCAACCCGGGCAGGCCACCTTCGGCGCTGTACTGTCGCATACCCATAAGTCGCAGTCATAAATTATAAACGACAAATGCGCCCTCCGGTATGATTTTTAAAAACCCACAACCGGAGGGCGCACCATGCAAGAAAACAAACGCTTCGCTCACATTCTAC
>JALXBY010000239.1 GCA_026991215.1 Anaerolineales bacterium | reverse complement strand
TTCTCCATGGGTCGCCGAGGGGTCCTGGGGCAGGGCCGCGGTTTCGTCCGTTTGCGCGCGGGCCAGCGCGTCCTGGCTTTCCTTGAAATGCAAATAGGTGACACCCCAAAAGAGGAAGACGCCCAGGGTCAGGGCAAAATTCATCATGCCCTGGTAGAAGCCCAGCGGCATGGCAATGAGCCGGCCCAGAACGGAGTCCGAACGGGTGAGCAGGAGGTTCTTGACGAAACCCATGGGGAAGACCAAAAACAGGTTCAGGAGCAGGCTCCCCAAGACCACAACCAGCAAGATGGCCAGCCAACTGCCGAACTTCCGTCGGGCCATGCGCGCGCCTTCCCGCAGGGCTTCGGCCCAGGGTCGTTCTTCTTCGAGCACAGCGGCCATCTGGGTGCTTTGGATGAAGGGGAAGGCCAAGAACAACAGGGGGAAGAAGAGACACAAGCCGGTCAAGAAACCAAACAGGGCAAAAGCGCCGACGACATCTTCCACATTGGCCGCGGCGTTTTCCACCGTGCTTGAAGCAAAAAGGCCGAAGGCAATCAGCAAAAAGAAGCCAACGGCAAAGAAAACGAAAATCAGAAAGGCCACGACCAGCGCCCAAAGCACTCCGGTGCCCAGGTTTCGCAGGCTCAGGCGGGCCAGGTCCTTTCGGATGTCCGCCCAGGTGACGGTGACGTCATCCCGTCCATAGGCCCGCCGGGCAATCTGCAGCGCCGCCGTGACAAGGACGAGGCCCACCAGGGCCGAAAACAGGCTGAGCAGGGAAGAAATCAAGGAAACCAGGGCGGCGATGGCCTCATAGGGCAGCAGGCCGGCCGTCAACCCGGCAAAACCTTCGGCCACGCCAGAAACCACCGCGCCAATAAGCGCCAGGTACCAAAGCAGCCGCTGGCCCCGCACGATACGCCACCATTCGGTCAGGATGTGCTCCAGGTTCATGCTGCCAGCCCTCCTTGCTTCGTGGATAACCTACGAAGATATGGTACCACTATTTGCCGCCCGCCTATCAGAATTCGACAAACATGTGCTTTTTCCCTTTGACCCCGGCCTTCGGCTGCTATATGATGAACCTGACGAGATTCTCCCCCCACCAAGGAGGTGTTCGATGATGTCCGAACGGTTGTACCAGGCCATGCTGGACCAGATTCAAGCCGAATTTGCCGCCGCGTATCTCTACCTGAGCATGTCCATGTACTTCGAAGAGCAGAACCTGCCGGGGTTCGCCCGATGGATGTGGCACCAGTACCTGGAAGAGCAGGAACACGCCCACAAGTTCATCCGCCATTTGGTCGAGCGGGGGATGCCCGTGACCTTGAAGGACATCCCCGCGCCGGAAGGCGGGTGGGATTCGCCCCTGGCCGTGTTCGAGGCCGGCCTGGCCCATGAACAGGAGGTCACCCGCCGCATCAAGGCCATGTACGACATCGCCATGGAAGACAAGGACTACCAGGCCCTGCCCCTGCTCCACTGGTTCCTGGAGGAGCAGATCGAGGAAGAGGACATCTTCAGGCGGGTGGTGGACGACCTGCGCCGCATCGGCGACGACCCCGCGGCCCTCATCTTCCTGGACCGGGAAATGGGCCGCCGCGAGGGCGATGACGCCTAAGCCACGTTTGCTGGCACCGTAGCCGCGGCCTGCGCCCTCACTGGAGGGCGAGGATGGATGCAAGACGGGTACTCCTCACCGGAGGCACAGGGTTCATCGGAAGGGCCCTGGTGCAGGCATTGCTCCAGGCCGGGTATCGGGTGACCGTGTTCACCCGGTACCCGGCTTCGCGGCGGCGCCGGATGCCGCCCGAGGTGCAACTGGCGCCCTGGAAGCCCGACCCCGAAGCCCTGCGGCCCTGGCTGGAACAGGCCGATGCCGTGGTCAACCTGGTGGGGGCGAACATCGCGGCCGGCCGGTGGACCCAAAAACGCAAAGCCGAACTATATAACAGCCGGGTCCAGGCAGGCCGTGTGCTGAGCCAGGCGTGGGAAAAGGCATCCCCCCGGCCGCGGGTGTTGTTGCAGATGTCCGCGGTGGGCTACTACGGCAACCAGGGGGAAGAAATCCTCACCGAGGAAAGCCCGCCCGGTACGGACTTCCTGGCCCGGTTGTGCGTGGATTGGGAAGCCGCCACCCAGCCGGTCGAAGCCCTGGGCACACGACGGGTGGTCATGCGGACGGGCATCGTGCTGGGCCGGGGCGGGGGCGCGCTGCCCCTGATGGCCCTGCCCGTGCGGCTGGGCCTGGGCGGCCCTCTGGGCGATGGCCGGCATTACATGCCCTGGATTCACCTGGAGGACGTGGTGGGTGCCATGCGCTTCTTCCTGGAACGGGAGGAAACCCAGGGGGTCTACAACCTGACCGCGCCCCATCCGGTCACCAACGAGGAATTCGTGCGCACCTTAGCCCGGGTGTTGCGGCGGCCGGCCTTCTTCCGGGTGCCGACGTGGGTGCTGCGCTTGGTGTTGGGGGAACTGGCCGAAGCCCTGCTCGCCAGTCAGCGGGCTATCCCGGCGCGGCTTCTGCGGGCCGGATATACCTTTTCCTTCCAACATTTGGAGCCTGCTTTGCGCGATTTGCTGAAATGACACGCCTTTTGAAGACCCACAAACCACCTCCTACAAGCCCGCGGACCGTGCCTCCCGACCGCGGCCCGCTGACCGCTGCCTGCTGCCTGCCGACCGCTGACTGCCGACCGCCGACCGCCGACAATCGCCACAGTCCTCCACGGAGGTTCCACTATGGACAAATGGCAACTCTCCCTGCGTCCCTTCCGGCCCTTGCGGCCTGAACGTCGTACGCCCGTTCCCCCGGATTACGAAATCGCCCAGGAAGCGGAAATCAAGCCCATCACCGAGGTGGCCGAAGAAGCCGGCATCCTGCCCGAAGAACTGGAACTGTACGGCCCCTACAAGGCCAAGGTCCGCCTGGACATCCTGAAGCGCCTGAAGGACGTACCCAACGGCAAGTACGTCATCGTGACGGCCATCACCCCCACGCCCCTGGGCGAAGGCAAGACCACCACCACCGTGGGCCTGAGCCAGGCCCTGGGCGCGCACCTGGGCAAGAAGGTCTTCACCTGCATCCGCCAGCCCAGCATGGGGCCCACCTTCGGCATCAAGGGCGGCGCGGCCGGCGGCGGGTACAGCCAGGTCATCCCCATGGAGGACTTCAACCTGCACCTGACCGGGGACATCCACGCGGTAAGCATTTCCGCCAACCTCCTGGCCGCGGCCCTGGATACCCGCATGTTCCACGAGTGGCGGCAAAGCGACGAGGCCCTCTTCCGCCGCCTTTTCCCCATCAAGAACAGCAAGCGCCAGATTCCCCGGGGCTACCGCTACCGCATGGAAAAACTGGGCATCAAGCCCGAAGACCTGGAGAACCTGCCTCCAGAGAAACTGCGCAAACTGGTGCGCCTGGACGTGGACCCCGACACCATCACCATCCGCCGGGTGGTGGACGTCAACGACCGGATGTTGCGGGAAATCGAAATCGGCCTGGGCCCGGACGAGAAGGGCTTCACCCGCCGCACCGGGTTCGACATCAGCGTGGCCAGCGAAATCATGGCCATCCTGGCCCTGACCACCAGCCTCAAGGACCTGCGGGAACGGTTGGGCCGCATGGTCATTGCGCTGAGCAAGGACGGCGAACCCATCACCGCGGAGGACCTGGGCATTGCCGGCGCGCTCACCGCGCTGATGAAGGACGCCATCAAGCCCAACTTGATGCAAACCCTGGAAGGCACCCCGGTGTTCGTACACGCCGGGCCTTTCGCCAACATCGCGCACGGCAACAGTTCCATCGTGGCCGACCTCATTGCCCTTAAACTCGCGGACTACGTGGTGACCGAAGCGGGCTTTGGCGCGGACATCGGCTTCGAGAAGTTCGTGCACATCAAGTGCCGCTACTCCGGCCTGAAGCCCGATGCAGCCGTGCTGGTGGTCACCGTGCGTGCCCTCAAGATGCACGGCGGCGGGCCTAAGGTTTCCCCCGGCAAGCCCCTGGACCCGGCCTACACCCAGGAGAACCTGGACCTGCTGCGGGCCGGATTGCCCAACATGATTCACCACATCAACATCGTGCGCAAGGTGGGCATCCCCGTGGTGGTGGCCATCAACGCGTTCGATACGGACACCCCCGCGGAGCACGAACTCATCCGCCAGGCTGCGCTGGAAGCCGGCGCGTTCGACGCGGTGGTCTCCCGCCACTGGGCCCTGGGCGGCGAAGGCGCGGTGGACCTGGCCCGTGCGGTCATCCGGGCCACGGAGCAGCCCAACCACTTCCGCTTTCTCTATGACCTGGAAATGCCCCTCAAGGAGAAGATTGAAATCATCGCCCGCGAGGTCTACGGCGCGGATGGGGTGGACTTCGAACCCCTGGCCGAGGAGAAACTGGCCGAGTACGAGCGCCTGGGCTACGGCCACCTGCCCATATGCATTGCCAAGACCCACCTGAGCCTGAGCCACGATCCCAACCTCAAGGGCGCGCCTCGGGGCTTCCGGCTCCCCATCCGGGACGTGCGGCTTTCCGCAGGCGCGGGGTTCGTCTACCCCCTGGCCGGACCCATCCGCACCATGCCGGGCCTGCCTACCCGCCCCGCGTACATGGACGTGGAGGTGGACCTGGAGACCGGGCGGGTGATTGGGTTGTTCTAAGGAAAGAAGTGCTGCGCACTTCTTACCAAAAATCCGGGCCTGCCCACCCGCCCCGTGTACATGGATGTGGAGGTGGACCTGGAGACCGGACGGGTGATTGGGTTGTTCTAAAAAAGAAGTGCTGCGCACTTCTTCTCGAGCAGGCCCGGCCTGCCCACCCGCCCCGCGTACATGGACGGTGGAGGTGGACCTGGAGACCGGACGGGTGATTGGG
>JALXBY010000238.1 GCA_026991215.1 Anaerolineales bacterium | reverse complement strand
GGGGAGGGCTGGGGCCTGGGCCACGTCCATATCCATACCCGGTTGCCTTCAGAGGGCTTTGGGGAAGCACAGGGCCCGCGGGCCTCAGCCCTTGATGACCGCGACGGGCCGCAGCCGGGCCACCTTGCGCGCGATGCCCACCGCGGCCACGGTTTCCACCACCAGGTCCACGTCCTTGTAGGCAAAGGGCGCTTCCTCGGCCAGCCCCCGCATGGACCCGGCCCGCACGTGGATGCCCTCGCCCTCCAGTTGCCGCAGCAGGGTCTCCCCCCGGATGCTCTTCTTGGCCTTGGCCCGGCTCAGGGTCCGCCCCGCGCCGTGGCAGGAGGACCCGAAGGACTTGCGCATGCTCTCCTCGGTACCGACCAGGACCCAGGAGGCCGTGCCCATGCTGCCGGGCACGAGCACGGGCTGCCCGACGTCCCGGTATTCCTGAGGAATCACGGGCGAGCCGGGACCAAAGGCCCGGGTCGCGCCCTTGCGGTGCACGGCCACCTTGATACGCCGGCCGTCCACGTTGTGCACTTCCAGTTTTGCGATGTTGTGGGCCACGTCGTAGACCTGATAGGGGAACCACATCTTCTGGGGGAACTTGCCCCGGAAGGTATCCTCGAAGGCCTGGCGGACGAAGTGGGCCAGCACCTGGCGGTTGGCGAACGCGAAGTTGGCGGCCGCGGCCATGGCCGCGAGATAGGCCCGGCCTTCGGGAGAATCCATGGGCGCGCTGACCAGTTCCCGGTCGGGCAGGCGGATGCCGTACTTGTGCACCACCTTCTGGAAACTGCGCACGTAATCCGAGCAGATTTGATGGCCGAACCCGCGCGAACCGCAGTGAATCTGCACCGCGAGCATGCCCTCGGTCAGGCCGAAGGCTTCCGCGGCCACGGGGTCGAAGATTTGTTCAATCACATCGACCTCGATGAAGTGGTTGCCCGCGCCGATGGACCCCAGTTGGGTCCGTCCGCGGCGCTTGGCTTCTTTGCTGACCTTGGACGGGTCCGCGCCGGGGATGCGGCCCTGCTCTTCGGTGCGTTCCAGGTCTTCTTTGAGGGCGTAGCCCTGCTTGAGGGCCCAGTAGGCGCCTTCCCGGGCCACCTGGTCCAGTTGGGATTCGCTGAGTTTGATGGGGCCGCCCCGGCCCACACCGCTGGGGCAGTACTGGTCGATGAGGGTGGCCAGGGTATCCAGATAGGGTTCCGCGGCTTCGTAGGGCATCTGGGTCGCGAGGAGGCGGACGCCGCAGTTGGAAACCAGAAACGCGTTGGCGATGAAGTTGTGGTCCTCATGGGCCATGGTGAGGTCGTAGACCAGGCCGGGGGAAGGCACTTCTTCGATGCGCGCAATGCGGTCCCATACCAGGCCGTCCTTGCCCAGGCCCGCGGTCGCTTCTTCCACGAATTCGTGGAAGGTGGGGAAGGTCTGGGCCACACGCGGGGACGTCCTGCGGCCTTCGTACAGACTGCGCTCGATGAAGCGCTCGTTGACCGCGGGGCCGGCCAGGGCCGCGACGATTTCCGACCGGGCATACCCGGCTTGGGCCAGGGCCGTGGCCTGGTCCGCGAGGGCCTTGCGCCGGGCGATGTGTTTTTGCTTCAGCCGCAGGTAGTGCACGGCCACCAGGCCCAGGAAGCGGCGCTTGCGGTTGTACTCGTACCCGACGCGGCTCCAGAGGCGGATGAGGTTCTCCGGGTCCGCGGCGATGACCAGGCGAAGCCGTGTGGCGCGGGTGCCGTCGGGCCGGATTTGTTCTTCGCGCTGGGCAATCTGGCGCACCCGTACCCCGAATTCCTCCAGCCAGCGCGCAATGTCCTCCAGGAAGCGGCGTCCACTCTCCGCGGTGTGGTGACGTTTGTTGAGGGAAAGCACAGGGCTGGCCAGGTTGTACGCGTGGCCGGATACGGTCTGGGGCGCTGAGAGCTCGGCCCCGAAGAGCGCGGCCAGAAAGAGCCGCTTCTGCCAGAGGGGGGCCTTTTCCAGCCACGCGGGGATGCCATACGCCTGGGTCGCCTTGGCCCCCACAGGCGCGCCCAGGAAGGCCAGCAGCGCGGCAAACGCGGTGCTGGAAACCTTGAACCACGGGCTTGTGTGTTCGAAGGTATAGGTGGCATACCCCGTGTAAATCGTGTGCTGACGTCGGCGGGTGTAAATCCGGCTTGGAGTGACGCCCAATGCCAGAAGGTCGCGGCGGATGTCCTCCAGGTCTTCCTCCCGGCCGTAAAAGGCCACGATGCCCTTCCCTGTGCCTTTCTCGAAGTAAAGGGTCCCATCGCCGAAGAGATACCCCAACAGTTTGATGAGATAAGGCAGGGCGGGAGAGGAGTAACGCAGGGGGAGCAGGTTGCGGCGCTTCAGGTAGCGGATGATTTGCGTGGCCGCGTTGCCTTTTTCCCCCTTCCCCAGGCTGGCAAGGAAGCGGGCCAAGGCTTCCTCGTCCACGATGATGTCGTCCGGGGGCGGTTCGTAAGGTACACCTTCGAAGGGGTATACGGCCACCGGGTCCCCTGGCTGCAACTGACCCACCTCGACCATGCCGTCGGGCGTCCAGAAAGGATGGTCGGAGGTGGCGGTGATGGAAAGGCCGCTTTCGGTGGTCACCCGCAGGACGGGCCGGTGCGGTGGCCGGGCGAACCACAAGGCCGGCGCCGCGGCCTCCAGCGTGCCTTCGGCCAGGCGGACGCACGCCAGGGAACTTTCTCGCCAGGCTTCGGCCAGGTCCTGGATGGGCCGGGTGTACCCGTGTTCGTGCAGGACGCGCGCGTCACCCGTCAGGCAATTTATATCATAGCCCACGCCGCCCGGCGAAATCACGCCGCTGGGGTACTTCATGGCCGCGACCCCGCCGATAGGGAAGCCATACCCCTGATGCACGTCCGGCATGACCAGCACCCAGCCCACCACGCCGGGCAGGGTGGCCACGTTCACCGCCTGTTCCAGGGATTTGTCCTCCAGCACGGCTTCCAAGAGGGGCCGGGAAGCGAACACCCGCACCGGCACCCGCATATCGGGACGGTAATCCTTGGGGATTTCCCATTCGTACTCGCTGATGCGCACAAAATCCTTGAGTCGCATATCGAGGCCTCCATATCCTGTAAAATTGCAGCGAAAAGGGAACGCTTCAATCATACGTTTTCCCCGAAGGTTGTGCAACGTCGGCCCAAATGGCCTCGTTCCTGCTATATCGAAGGCGCTCCTCCGTACGAACCGGTTCCTTTTTTGAAGGTACAGCGTCTTAACTTAAGCACTGAGGAAGCACAATGCCCGAAACGACCCTGCAGGTCGATGAGCAGGCCTTGCTGGCCCGAGCCCGGGCATGGGACATGCAGGCGCTGGAAGCCATCTACGACCTGTACAGTCCCATGCTCTACCGGTATGCCATGCGTCTGTTAGGGGACCAGGATATGGCCGAGGAATGCGTTGCCGAGACCTTCGCCCGTTTTCTCTTTGCCCTGCGCAACGGCAAGGGGCCGAAGAACCACCTCAAGGCCTACCTCTTCCGGGTGGCCCATAACTGGATTACCGACCGCTTCCGGCGGGACCGGCCTGGGGAGGATTTGGACGACCATGCCTACGCCATGCCCGACCCCAATCCGGACCCGGAGGCCGAAGCCCACCGCCACCTGGAACAGGAGCGGTTGCGTCAGGTGCTGTTCCAACTCACGCCGGAGCAACGGCAGGTCATCGTACTCCGTTATCTGGAAGGCTGGAGCCACAAGGAGATCGCCGAAGCCCTGGGCAAACCCGTGAGTGCGGTCAAAGCCTTGCAGCGGCGGGCCTTGGCCGCACTGCGCCGGTTGCTCAAATCGAACGCCTCGTAAGACCGAGGCGGGAAGCGTTCTTGCTCCCCCCTGTAAGCAGGAGGTCTGACATGACCATGGATGAACTCGAACGGGATATCCAACACCTTCTGGAACCCTTGCGGGAAGTTCCGCCCCGGGACCCACGACGGGCGCACGCGGGCAAGATGGCCTTTCTGCGCCTGGCCCAGGAGTTGCAACCCGAACCCCGACCGGGGTTAACACAACGTTTATGGACGTGGGTGGTTCCTTTTGGCCTGTGGCGGCGTCTCCAGAAATGGACAACAATCCCCATCCCAAGATTGGAGGTACGACCCATGTCCGTGCTCGCATTCATCGCCATTATGGTGACCTTTTTGGTCGGAGGCGCCGCCACGGTGCGGGCGGCCGATGCTGCTGCGCCGGGGGACCCGTTATACGCCATCGACATCGCGGTCGAACAGGTGCAACTGGCCTTTACCCGGTCGCCTGAAAAGCGGGCGGAACTGCTGGCCCAGTTGGCCCAGGAGCGCCTGAACGAAATCCAGGTTCTGGAGGCCCGGGGCCGTGTGGACCAAATCCCCGTGGCCGCAGAGCGGTTGAACCGGCACCTGAGCGAACTGGAGACCACCGCGTCCCAGATTCCTGAGACGCAACGGGCAGAGATTGTGGAACAGGTCCGCCAAATCAACGAAGCCAGTCGCGAGGTGCTGCAGGTGGTGACCACGCCTACGCCGGAACACACCCCCGATATCGCGACCACGCCCATCCCTGGTACGCCCACCCATGAAGCCGAAGCCACGCCTGAAGGCACGCCCCATCCAGACGCGGACGATACGCCGGATGCCGATGACGCGGCTGTGGAGTTCGTAGGCGTGGTCGAGGCCATCGACGGGAACCAGTTGGTCATCAACGGCCAGACGGTCATCGTGACCAACGCCACGGAATTCGATGATGACCTGCAGCAACTCCAGGCCGGCAGCACCGTCAAGGTCAAGGTCATCGACAACGGCGACGGCACCTTCACCCTGGTGGAAGTCGAGGCTGCTTCGCCTGATGACGTGGCTGATCAGGACGACCATGCTGACG
>JALXBY010000237.1 GCA_026991215.1 Anaerolineales bacterium | reverse complement strand
TGGCCCTGGAACAGGGGTTGACTTCCTACTTCCCACAACGCTTTCGGTTTTGGCAGCGGGCGTTGCGTCCGGCCCTGTGGGGGTACACGGCCCTCCTCGCGCTGCCGGCCCTGGGGGTGGAAAACTTCAGCGGTCCGGTGTTCGTGGCCCTCGCGGGGGCCATCTATCTTGCCTCGGTGTTCCTGCATCGGACGCCGTGGCCCGGTGTTGGCGCGGCGGCTGCCCTGGTGCTGGCCCTGGGCCGGAGCCTGGACCTGGCCGGGGTGCCTGATGTCGTCCGGTGGGTCTCTGGGGCCTTTGGCCTTGCGGGGCTGGGGCTGTTCCTGCTCTTCCGGCGGTATGGCAGACTCCGCTGGGCCGCGGCCTGGGCCGTGGTGGGCCAGGTGTTGATGTACTTCACCGCATACGGGTACTGGCTCGGCCAGGAGGGGCGGCTTGGAGCCTTTGCATGGCTGTTCGTCGAGATTCTGGCCGGGTTGCTCGTGGCCGCGGTGTTCCGCAGCGGGGCCTGGTTGTGGACTTCGGTAGTGGCCCTGGTCATCGCGGTGGCCACGCTGCTGGTGGGGACCTTAGGCGGCGTGGGCGCCCTGGTCTTGATTGGGTGCAGCGGCCTGTTGCTGTTGGCCGGCGGGTTGTACGTGCTTTACCGCCGCAGCCGGCGTGCCCCGGCCTCTGGAGCCGGGGAAGGGGGGACATCGTAGCCATCCTGGTGTGCCTTTGGAATGAACAGCCCCTTGCTTCGTCCCCAGTCCTTGTCAGCCACGGCTGGCCTGCTGGGGTTGTGTTTGTTCATCCCGCTGCTGGTCGCCGCCGCCACCCCGCCGCCACGCGAACGGGAGGAGACGGTCACCGAAACCGTGTATGTGTGGTGGCTGGTCCCCTGGAAGGAGCCTGCTTCGGTCGCCTGTGAGATTTGGGTTACCCACCCCGACCGTCCCAAGCCGGAAGAGGTGTTCCAGGCTTGCGGCTGGGACCGGTACCTGGAATGGATTTCCACCCCGGTATGCCAGGCGGCCCTTACGGGCGGGGATTTCACCACCTGTGAAGGCCTGTACCTGTACTACGTGGGCACCAAAACCGTGACCCGCACGGTCACGCGGCGTTACCCCAAGCCCAGGGTCGCGCTGTTCCTGGAAGATTGTGCGCCTGAATTCCCCTACATGCGCTGCCCTGCACCGCTGCGGGTGCGTTTTCAGGGGGAAGACCCGCTGCCCGAAGCCCGCATTGAACGCATCACCGTGCAGGTGGTGGGCAAGGCCAAGAAGGTCGTATGTCCTGGCGATGCCTGCGCCGTCACGTTGGAGGTACCGGCTTCCGCAGCCGCGGCCCGGTTTACCTTACGTTTCTCGGCTGCTTCCTCCTGGGGGGATACTTCTCCCACGTTCGAGGCCCGCATCCGGGCCATCCCCGAAGGCGATAGCCTGCGGGTGAATGTGCTCAGCCCCCAGTGGCAGGAAGCGGGGTGGGACGCCTGCGCCCTGGCCTGGGAAGCCATGCCCCCGGCAGCGACCCCACTCCCCGCCTGGTTGACCACGCCCTCAGACCCCGCGGGCCTGGCCACAGAGGTGCCCTATTACCACCTGGCCGGCCGGTTGATTCAGCATGGCCTGGTGGATGCCGCCACATGCCCAAATGGGGGGCTGCTGCCTAACGGCGCGGCCAACACCTGCGGCATGGAAAAGGCCCTGGACCTGGTCCTGGCCTGGCAGAACCGCTTCGACGAGGACATCTGGAGCGCGGCCTGGCGGGTGGGCATCCCTGCGGTGTTGTTCAAGCGGTTGATTGCCCATGAAAGCCAGTTCTGGCCCGGAACCTACCCCGAACGGCGGGAGGTGGGTTTCGGTCATCTGACCCTGCCGGTGCTGGACACCCTCTTGCTGTGGGAACCGGAAGTGTACTGGCCCCTCTGTGAGCGCCTGCTGGGGGCCTGGAACTGCCGGCCGTACGGCCAGATGCCGCCAGAACGCCGGCAGATGCTGTACCAATACCTGTGGGTACAGGCGAACCTGGCCTGCCCAATGTGCCCCGAAAGTCTGGCCCTGGAACGGCAGGGGGAGGTGGTCACCCTGTTTGCCCACTTGCTCCGGGCCAAGTGCCGGCAGGTAGGGCAGACGGTGCAGAACATCACCCGTCGCAAGCCGGGGTATGCCGCGTCCTACGTGGACCTGTGGCGTTTCACCGTGGCCAACTACTACCATCCGGACTGCCTGTACGAAGGCCTGCGGCGCACGTGGAAAGCCCGCCGTCCCCTGACCTGGAACAACGTCCGTGAAGCCATGCCCGCCGGGTGTGAAAGCACGGTGCAATATGTGGAAGCCATGGCGCCATAGGCCTGCGCGGGGCCGGGCGTTCCCTTCCCCAACCCCCTATGGGGGCAGTTGCCCACACGCGACCCGGTAGACCTGCGCGGTGGAGGTAGCAAAGGTCAAATGAAGCCAGGGCACCTGTGGGGGCATGGCAAGGCCTGGCGGGGCCAGGTCAACGAATGCCCAGACCGGTTTCCCCTGGCTGCATACGGGGCGTAGATACAGCGGCAGCCACCAGGCCTCCCGCGGCAACCGGACGGGAGACGTTTCCAAATACACCGGCAGCCATAGCGTGGCATCCAGGTATCCCTTTGGCCCCAGGACTACGATTTCACCCTGGCCTTTTTCCTGGGCCAGCAAAGCCAATAGGGTCAGGTCTTCCTCTTGAAGAAACATCAGCCGCTGGGGGACCCGAAGCCGATGCGTCCACCACCCCGTAAGCATCAAAACGGGAAGCAACGCGTGCAGGAACACCCGTAAACCGGGCCTCTTCGCAGTGTGCAGGTCCACCCAGCGGAAGAGCAGCGCAATCCAGAGACTCAAAACGGCCGGGAGCGCCAGTTCGAAGAAGGGGCGGTCCACCCATACGACCTGTTGAATGTAGGGCCGTACCCAGCGCACGGGTGAGGGAAGGAAGGTGAGCACGCCAAGCAGGGCGGCAAAGGCAAGCGAGGGCGCCCACCAGACGCGCACCGTTGCATTGAACCAGGCCAGCAGGTTCAGGATGAGCAAGAGAAACCAGAGGCGGGGCTGGTACATCCGGAACAACATGGGCTGCATCGCGGCGATCAAAAGCAGGCCATAGGACAGCGCCAGCAAGACGTACTTGCCGTACCGCCTCTGGAGGGCCTGGGGTATTGCGTTTCCTCGAAAGCGATGCAACAGGGCCACCAGGCCGCCGGCGAGCAGGCCAACCCGCGCATGGGTAAAGGCCACCAGCGCGGTCCATGCCAGTAGCCGCAGCGTCGCGGCGCGGCTCTGCGTCTTCCTGCTGGCGAGTCCTTCCAGAAGGAGAAGCGGTGCGATGCTCACCCCGAACAAAGCGGGGTACTTCCCCCAGGCCAAGGCGTAGAGGGGCATGGGCCAGGTGGCCACCGCAGCCCAGGCCGCGAGCAGTGCACTGCCTGCGTGCCTGTAGATGCGCCACACGAAGGCGTACACCCCGGCCGGGAGCACGAAAAGGGTAAGGACCAGGGCCGTCACCAGCAGGTACAGAGGGTGAAACGACCCCTCGGCCCAGGGTGCCCAGGCTGCCAGGCCGTGAAACGCCCCGTGGTAAGGGTACTGGAAGAACCACGCCTGGCGTTTGAGCAGGAACTTCTGGACCCAATACGTGTGCCGGGCCGCATCATAGTAGGGCGGCACCACAAGGTCCTGCAGGACCGCCAGGTTCCAGGGGAGGGCAACCAGGCCATTCAGGGCCATCCATAACAGGAAGGGCCGATGGTGCCTGCGCTTCCACAAATACGTGACCAGCCAAAGGCCGGCGTAGAGGCCAAGCACCGTAAGGGCCAGGGCCAGCGGGCGAAGCATACCTGGCGGAAGCCAGCGGACGAGCCACGCAAGCGTCCCGGCCAGGGGCCATCCCCAACCGATGCGAACCACCGACCCGTTACGCCGCAACCGCCAGAACCCATACCCCACCCCCAACCCCACACCCATGACCACAAGCATGGACACTCGATAGCGCCAGAGCAGCCAAAGCCCCACACGCCATACGAGCCAGGCCTGGCTCAGCGCATCCATGGGCTGCATGGATTACGGATATGGGTACCCGCCACTCGGTTCGGGTTCGCCGCCTCCAGGGGCGGGCGTGGGCATGGCCGGTGGTTTCCCCATGGGGAACTGATAGGCCCTGTTCATCCGCGCAATGAGGTCGGGGTCCACATAGACTTCAACGGTCTGCCCATCCGCGGTGCGCCAGCCCATGCGGACTTCGATGGGCTTTTTGTAGGGGGAATTCCCCATACAATACACACGGGTTTTCGAGAACTGCGGCAGGTATACGCACGTGAGGGCCGTCCCATTGATTTCCAGGAAAAACGACTTGGGCTGGGGGATGTTCTCGAAGACGTAGCGAAACACCCGCTCGCCTTTGTAGAACATCATGCCCACGGTGTACAGGCAGGGTTGCGTGACCCCTGGGGCGCACTTTCCCGCGAAAACGAACTCGGAGGTTGGCGTTGCGGCGGGGGAAGCCCCGTCATCGGCTGGCCCAGGGTTTGCCTGACCCGACGTCGTGGGTGTGGCGGCCGCGGGCTGCCCCAAGGGGGTAGCCGAAGGTTGGGGCGAAGGTCCTGAAGGCTGCGCCTTTGTAGTCGGCAGCGGGATGATGGTGGGCGTTGCCGGAGATGCCGTAGGTGTTGGGGGTGTGGGGGTTTGCTTTGTACATCCATATAGCAAAACAGCGGTGGCAAAAACGAGCAAGGCGTTGCGATACATCGTTTCCCTCCGGAAGGCTGTCGGATATGGGTGGTAGTATATCATTTGAGCATCATGGCAGATAAGCAAAAAACCCGTATCTTACAAGAATGTGGCCAACAACCGTACGGAATAACGG
>JALXBY010000236.1 GCA_026991215.1 Anaerolineales bacterium | reverse complement strand
GTCGTGGCCGGGGGCGCGGGGGCTTGGGCCGGTTGCGTTCCTTCCAAAAAGGCCTGCACCTGCGCGGTAAAGGCCTCCAGGGGCGTGGGCGCAAGCAGCCAGAGGCCCGTATGCGTGCCTTCCACCAACAACACCCCCCGGCCCAGGGTGAACACGAACACGGTCCGGCCATCTTCGGTGTAGCCCAGGCGTAGGGTGGGCACCAGGGCCGGACCGCGGGGCAGGGTCAGGGGGACGGGGTAGGCCTTGGGCGGCCCCATCCAGAGGAGTTCGGACCAGGGCAGGGTGCGGGTGTGCCGACCCCAGTGCACGTGCAGGCCCTGGGCATCGACCCGGTAGGCCGTCTGCCAGGTGAGCACCAGGGCGTAGAACAGCCAGGGCAGGGGGAGCAGCAACAGTCCGGCCGGTAGCGCCCAGTAGGGGAACACGCCCTGTTGCATCTGCCGCCAGGCCGCATATGCCAGCCCCAGGATGCCCACCGTCCAGCCCGCGGCAAGGAGGGCCAGTAGCACAAGTCGTATCCGCCACCCGCGGGGGCGTGCCAGCAAAACCTCGCCCGTCGCCATTCCGGTCCACCGTCACGGGGATGCTTCAAGTGTACCGGAAACCGCGGCCGGCTCGGTGGTATACTCTTGGCGTTCTGGTACCCCTGCCGAGGAGGACCTGCCCATGCCCGCCATTCCCCATGACGTTCGGGACCTCAACCTGGCCGACCAGGGCCGCCGCCGCATCGAATGGGCCGAGCGGGATATGCCCGTGCTGCGCCACATCCGGGAGCGCTTCGCCCAGGAACGGCCCCTGGAAGGGGTCCGCATCGCCGCGTGTTTGCACGTGACCACGGAGACCGCGAACCTGCTCCGCACCCTCAAGGCCGGGGGCGCGCAGGTGGTGTTGACCGCGTCCAACCCCCTTTCCACCCAGGACGATGTGGCCGCGGCCTTAGTGGTGTATGACGAAATCCCGGTGTTCGCCATCAAGGGCGAGGATACCGAGACCTACTACCGCCACATCCACGCCGCGCTGGACAGCCGCCCCCAAATCACCATGGACGACGGCGCCGACCTTATCAGCACCCTGCACAAGGAACGGCGAGAGCAGTTGCCGGAGGTCATCGGCGGGACCGAAGAGACCACCACCGGCGTGATTCGCCTGCGGGCCATGGCCGAACAGGGGGCTTTGGCCTACCCCGTGATTGCCGTCAACGACGCGATGACCAAGCACCTGTTCGACAACCGCTACGGCACCGGCCAGTCCACGTGGGATGGCATCCTCCGGGCCACCAACGTGCTGGTGGCCGGTCGAACCGTGGTGGTGGCCGGCTACGGTTGGTGCGGCCGGGGTGTGGCCATGCGAGCCAGGGGCCTGGGGGCCAGGGTCATCGTGACCGAGGTTGACCCCCTGCGGGCCCTGGAAGCCGTGATGGACGGCTTCTGGGTCATGCCCATGCAGCAGGCCGCGCGGCTGGGCGACATCTTCGTCACCGCGACCGGAGACATTCACGTCATCGACCGGCAGCACTTCGAGGTCATGAAGGATGGCGCAATCCTGGCCAACACGGGCCACTTCAACGTGGAAATCAACGTGACCGCCCTGGAAGCCATGGCCCAAAGCAAGCGGCGGGTGCGGGCCTTCGTCGATGAGTACACCATGCCCGATGGCCGCCGGCTGTACCTCCTGGCCGAGGGCCGGCTGGTCAACCTGGCCGCGGCCGAGGGGCATCCGGCCAGCGTGATGGACATGTCCTTCGCGAACCAGGCCCTCAGCGTCGAGTACCTGGTCAAGCATGGCCGGGAACTGCAGCCCCAGGTCTACCGGGTGCCCCAGCACATCGACGAGCAGGTAGCCCGGCTCAAACTGACTTCCATGGGTGTGGAAATCGACCACCTCACGCCCGAACAGGAGCGCTACCTGCATTCGTGGGAAATGGGCACGTAACGGCGCCCTGCGTGCTCCAGCATCTTGCGTGGTAAAGGAAAAGCGTCCGGGCGACCTGCCCGGACGCTTTTGATGCCTGCCGCGAGCGCCCCGAAGGGCCTACGGCGTTTGGGGACCCGGCTGGGGTGCACGAGGCCCCTGCGGGCCATGCTTCCCCCGCCCTTCTGAGGCCCCACCACGGCGATGCCGCAACTCCTGACGCAGCAGCAAGCGCACGAGTTGTTCCTGGGTCAGTTTGCCGTCCTGCAGGGCCTGAAGCACCTGGGTGACTGCGGCTTCCTTCATCTGTTGCCGGAAGGTGCGGGCGTCCAGCCCCTGCTCCTGGAGCAGGTCCCGCAGCGTCTTGCCGGACGTGCACGCCTCCCGGACCTCGTCCACCGAAAGACCCAGTGCCCTGGCCAGCAGCGCCTCCGGGTCCAGGTATTCAGCCCGGACCTGAAGCCAGGCCAGTTGCGCTTCGTATTCGGCCTGGGAAAGCCGGCCCTGGCTATAGGCCTGCTCCAGGCGGGCTTTGGCCGCCTCCAGCCGGGAGGCCCGGAGTTGTTCCACGGTCACGCCCAGGGCTTCGGCCTGGCGCCGGTCCCGCAAGTAGGCCTGGCACCAACGGCCGGCCCGCCCTGCCTGGTCCAGATGCGGCTGGTCGAACGCCGTCCCATCGGCCCACGTGGGTTCCGCAGTCGCTGCCCGGACGGAATAGACGCCCCATCCTGCCAGGCCCAGGCCCAAGAGCAGGGCCAAAACCACCATCCAGCGTTTCCCGTTCATTGGTATACCTCCGAGTAAAGGATCGCTTCCTGCACCGTTGAGGATAGCCGGCCCATGTGGAGAAAGTTTGGAGGAACCCTGGAGGCCCTTCGCCGAATCGTGACCCCGGAACTGGTGCTGGGCCTTGCCGCACCGGTGGTGCTGTTCCTGGGCGGGGTCGCGATGTATCGGACTTCCCCCCTACTCTGGCAGTTGTTCCCCGTGGTCTTCCTCCCCTGGATTGCCGCGTGGATGGTCGTCGATCGGGCTGTGCCCCGCCGCGCGCGGCTGGGGCCGATGCTGGCCCTGAGCCTCAGCGGTGGCGGCCTGGTGACCCTGCTTCCCCTGGCCCCCTTTCTGGCCCTGAAACAGGCCCTGGTGTTGTTTGGGGGAATCGTTTTGGCCGCGCTGGGCCGCCGCGTGCTGGCTTCCCCCCGGCTGGTGCAGGGCCTGCACGCGGGGTTTTGGGTCTCCCTGCTGCTCGTTGGGCTGACCCCGTTCCTGGGCCGTTCGGCTTACCCCCATGGCCCGCGCTTGTGGCTGGGCTGCTGCGGGCTGTACCTGGAGACGGCTTCCCTGCACAAACCCCTGTTCGTGGCATGGCTTGCCCTGCAGGGGGAACGGCCGGCCGGCTGGCCTCTGGCCCTGGGGCTGGTGGGCACGTTAGCGCTTGTGGCCCTGCAGGGGGACCTGGGCACCCTGTTGCTTTACATGTTCCTGACCTGGGTCATGCTGGGCCGCAGGCGCCGGTGGCGCAGGGCGCGCCTGTATGGGCTGTTCCCCGTGCTTTTGGCCGCGGCCGGGCTGGGTTACCGCTACCGCGCGCGCATCGCGGCCCGCTTCGTGGCCTGGCTGCTGCCCCACACGGACCCCCTGGGCCGCGGGTATCAGTTGCTGCAGGCCCAGGCCGCGCTGTGCCGGGGGGGATGGTGGGGCAACCTCCCCTTGAAGGCGGCCGCGCGAGTGCCCCTGGCCGCAACGGACCTCTTCTACGCGCTGCTGGCCGAGGCCTGGGGTTGGCTTGGCGCGCTGTTGGTCTTTGCCCTCCTGACCTGGCTGCTGCTGTGGACCCGGCAGAGCCAGGGGCCGCGTTGGGTGCAGGACATGGCCCATGGCCTCGCGTGGTGGTGGGGCAGCCAGGCCTTTGCGGTCGCGGCCGGCGGGCTTCGTCTGCTCCCCCTTACGGGGATGCCTTTCCCCTTCATGGCCTACGGCGGTTCGGAACTCACGGCCATGTACCTGGGCCTTCTGCTCCTGAGTTGGCTGCGGCAGGGGCCACGCCGTCCCTCCCTTTCCCGCGCCGACGCCCTCTGGCTGCTGCCTTTTGGGTTGTTGCTCCTGGCCCATGGGTTGTGGTTGACTCTGGGGTGTGGGGGGAGATAGGACGTTGTTGGTCGTTGGTCGATCGTCGTTGGTCGTTGGCCATATAAAACAAGTGATAGCAGCAGGTCTTCGGCTGTTTATCAAATGCTCATGAATTTCTGTTACCTTCCGTCAAACTTTCTATTGACGCTTACTGGGCGGGGGGTATACTTCTTTGACGCATGAACAATGAGTTTTTGCGAAAATCGGGAGGGAGGAAGGCCGTGCAAACACGGCAGTGGTTCCCATTTAAGCAACGAGGCGAAAAGGGGCAGCGAAGGGGGCAGAGTTTCGTGGAGTTTGCCATCATCGTGGGGATATTGCTCATTTTCCTCTCCGGGTTGGTCGAATTCGGGATGTGGATGTTGCAATATTCCAACCTGGTGATGGCCTCCCGGAACGCGGCCCGCTTTGCCCTGAGCAACGACTACCGCATCGTCAACCCCCCGTGCCAGAGCAACCCGCGCGGCCCCGTGTGCGACCCCCGTTCCCCGTCCTTCTCCGATGACGAATGCCAGAAGGACTTCTATTGCAAGGCCGCACTCCTGGCCGTGCAGACCCTGGCCGCCAACGAACCGACGGTGCGGTTGGACCCCGACGCTGGGGACGACGTCGTCATTTCGGTCTTCACCCTGACCGAGTACGACCCCGCGGTGGTGACCGACCGGCACCCCGATGAGGACGGCTGGAGTTTTTACGGGAACCAGACGTCCCGCTTTTCCCGCACCGATGTGAAGAACCTGCTGGTTTCCCAGGGCGTGGTCAACACCAGCGCGGGGTACGTGCTGGTGGAGATTTACTACAACTATCACCAGATGCTGGGCCTGCCCTGGCTGGTCATGTTCGTGCCGGACCCCATCCCCCTGCACGTGTAC
>JALXBY010000235.1 GCA_026991215.1 Anaerolineales bacterium | reverse complement strand
CCACCGCGTCCAGCAGGTCCCGCTCGTCCACGTCCGCCCGGGCAATGACCTCGGCCCGGCCTGACTGCCAGCCGGGCACGTGCGCCTGAAGCACACCGGGGACTTTCTTCAAGGCCTCGGTCACGTGGCGGGCGCAACCGTCACAGGTCATGCCCGTGACGGCCAGGGTAAGGTGCACTTTCCGGGTCATGGTTCATCCTCTGGGGGCTTTGCGTTGGGCTTGCTTTCCCCAGAAGCCAAAAGCCATGTCAGGCCAACGGCCAGCAGGGCCATGATGAACCAAAAGAAGCCGTACAGCCGGCGGGCCCAGGCCGGTCGGGGGTGGCGTACGGCCCTGGGGTCTGTCGCCACGACGTAACTTTCGGCCGCCACCTCCCAGATGGCCTGATGCGCGACCAGGGCCAGGGGCCAGAACCACCGTTTCGGGATGTGTTTGCCCCTGTACCCCCGCCAGAGCAGCAGGGCGTGCACCAGGGGGACCGGCAGGGTTTGCAGATGGCCCAGTTCGTGCCGCGCGGTAAGTTCCAGCCGCACGTTCCGGGGCAGGCCCTGGCGGGAAATCAGGTTGACCAGGCCCACATGGGGCACCTGAATCCCATCGCCCCAGACCCGATGCACATTGGAGGAAGACACCACAACGCGCACGGGGAGGCCGTACCAGGTGCGGGTGCGCCATTCCATGTATTCGAGGGGTTCCTGGGTCATGGCCCGCTCCTTGGGGGTGTGGGAAGCGACTATGGGGCGTTGGGTTCAGGCGCTTTGTTGTAGTTCGCGGCGACGAAGGCTTCCATGGCCTGCCGGTCGGGTTTCTCCAGAACCAGGCGGCGGCCCCAGGAGGTCAGCACCAACGGCGCTTCCAGGCCAGGGTAAGGGAAGGCAATGAGTTTGGTTTCCGGCCGGGACCGCATGACTTCCTGAATCGTTTGCTTGAGTTCGTCGCAGGCCGCGCGGCTCAGGCGGCTACAATCATACCAAAAAATGACATACCCGTGCTCCAGATTGTGGGCCAGATAGCCTTCGGGGTAATCGACCTTGCCCCAGGCGTCCTCGTCGTAGAAGCCGGGTTTCAGGGTCCCGGCGTAGTGCATGCCGGAACTGGGCGGCGTGGTGGTGTACTGGGGCGGTACGCCGGCGGGAATGTGATTGGGCGGTTCGATGGGCACGGATTCCCCGACCTCGCCCACGTCTCCGGCCACCGCGCTGGGCGCGGTGCTGCCCCGGCGGGCCAGGAAAATCAACAAAGCCAGAATCCCCAGCATGGCCACCAGGCCCGCCGGACCCCACCGAAGCGCCCAACGTCGTCCACGTCGTATACGCCGTCGCTGCGGCATAAAGGCCCTCCTTTTGGGCAGGGGGTGATTTGTTGTTTTACTCTAATGCCCAGGGGTCCAACCCGCATCCGCCGTTTGTCGTACTCGGTTTGCAGGGAACGGCGCAGAAACGAAAGGCCCGGAACCCCTTCACGGTTCCGGGCCTTTGGCTTCCGGTCTGGCCCAGGGCGGGCCGGCGGGGTAGCCGTCTTCACGATTGCGCATTGAGCCGCTTTTGCATGCCCAGGACCCGCCATACCGGAAGCACGACCAGGATGCCGGTGTGGGGTTGGTTCAGGTCGCCCAGGACCTGCTGGGTGGCTTCGATCAGGCGTTCGACCAGGGCTTCGTCGGGCACCACGGTGAACAGGGTGCGGTGGGTGTACTCCTGGGAAGCCATGAGGGATTCCAGGGAGGGAATCAGGCCCAGGTCGTCCCGCAAGGCGCGCTGGCGGCGATGCAGCCCCGAACTTTCCAAAATGGTGATGCCCGGCGCGCCGGCCGCTTTCCAGGCTTCCATGACCGGGTCGCATTGCTCCAGGGTATCCACGACCAAAAGCACCATGAACGCTTCCGGCTGTTGCAAAGCCATTGCCGTTCCTCCTGGGTGGGAATCCGTCTCAGGGTCAGGCTTCGGGGTTCGACGCCGCGGTTTTGGCCGTCGTTGGGTACAGGCGGCGCAGGGCGATGGGGGTGAGCAAGGTGGTGACCACCACCATCAACACCACGGCCGCCAGGGAAGAGGGGGGCAGGATGTTCATACCAATGCCCACGGTGGCGACGATAAGGCCCACTTCCCCGCGGGAGGTCATGCCCACGCCCAGGCGCAGGGCGTCCATCCAGTTCAGGCCGCCCAACCGCGCGCCCAGGCCACAGCCAATGACCTTGGTGGCCACGGCCAGCAGCACCAGGGCCAGGGCCTCCCAGCGGCCCGAAGTGGAGGTGGCCAGGATGCGCAAGTCGGTCTGCAGGCCGATGTTGATGAAGAAGATGGGCACCAGCCAGGAATAGGCCATGGTCGAGATGTTCCGTTCCAGGCGGGAGTGATAGGGCGTGCGGGCGAAAAGCAGCCCGGCCAGGAACGCGCCGGTAATGGCCGCGACGTGGCCGCCGGCTTCCGCGGCCCAGGCGTAGAGCATCATGACCACCAGGGCGAAGGCCGTCAGCCCTTCGCTGATGGGCAGCCGTTGCGCCCAGTGGGAAAGGCGGGGGATGAACCGCGCCCCCAGGGCCCAGGCTGCGATGAAGAACAGGGCCATGCGTACCACAATCCAAAGCAGCGCGGCCAGGCCCACTTCGCCGCCGCCGGGTCCGGCAAAGGCCACGAACGCGGAAAGCAGGAGAATAATCAGGACGTCATCGACCACGGCCGCGCCCAGAAGCCCCAAACCCACGGGGGTGCGCAACACGCCCAGTTCCATGAGCGTCTGGGCCGAGATGCTCACACTGGTCGCGCCCATGACCAGGCCCAGGAACACGGCCTGTTTGGGCGTCATGTCAAAGCCCCAGGTGAAGACCAGGAAGGTGGCCAGCACCGGGGTGATGGACCCCAGGAACCCGCTCCACACGGCCACCTTGCCGGCCCGGCGCATGGCCTCCAGTTCCACTTCCAGCCCGGCCAAGAACATAAGAAAGAGCACGCCCAGGAAGGCCAGATGCTCGATGACCACCTCCAGTTCCTTGAATTCGGCAAAGAACCCCCACTCCAGCACGTTGAGGACCGAAGGCCCAAGAAGCAGGCCCGCCAGCAACTCGCCGAACACTACGGGTTGATTGAAACGGACACTCAAGTACCCCAACATTTTGGCGGCAAAAATAAAGGCAGCCAACGCCAGCGCGAAGGTGACCAGTTCCTTTTCCATGCGCGCTCCCTCGTCGTAGATGATGGCGAAGCGGCAATCCCACCTGCTGGGAAGCGGTGCAGCCCTTCCCAGGCGGCATCTCCGGTAAGACCTGTGACGCGTCAGGTCCGAACCAGATTATCGTCGGGGTTCAAGGTATACAGGGGAAGCCCGGCCCTGTCAATATCCCCCGGCTTTGTTGGGGCTGGGCGTTGTCCGTTGAAATATCCTCACACGGAAGTCCAGAGACGAAAAACCGCCCCCAGCGCTTGCCAGGGGCGGTTGGGGCGGTTTGGGCAGCCGGGGCGTCAGGCCTGGTCGCTCAAGGTAATCGTACCGCCGGCCGCGGTAAAGCCGGCTTGCTTGTGGCTCCCGTCGCAGAAGGGCTTGTTGGCCGAATGCCCGCAACGGCACAGGGCCACGCTCTTGCCTTGTACCGGGTGCTCGTGGCCTTCGGCATCTACCCAGATGGCCTTGCCCTGCACGGGAATCAGGATGGGGCCATTCTCCAAAACCGTGATCTTGAACTCGGCCATGCATCACCTCCCAAGCAGGGGATATATGCCACTTTTACAGTGTATGCCATGTGAAGATAAAAGGACAAGGCAATTTTGCGCAATGCCCTGCGCGAATTGGCCTATGCCCCAACGGGCGGCCCTGGACAGAACGCGCAGGGCCGGATAGCGCCACGGGTCAAATCATGCGCAGGCCGGTCTCCAGCCGGGCGATGACCAGCCGCTGAATTTCGCTGGTCCCTTCGTAGATTTCCGTGATTTTCGCGTCCCGGAAGTAGCGCTCCACGGGGAGTTCCTTGGAGTAACCCATGCCGCCGTGGATTTGCACCGCGGCCCAGGCGCAGAACATCGCAGTTTCCGAGGCAAAGAGTTTGGCCATGGAAGCCTCCAGGGTGTAGCGCTCGCCCGTCTTCTTGGCCCGCTCTTTGGCCAGGGCCGCGTTGTAGGTCAGGGCCCGGGCGGCTTCGATGCGCATCTTCATATCCGCAATCTTGAAACCCGTGCCCTGGAACTCGCCGATGGGCTTGCCGAAGGCCTGCCGTTCCTGGACGTACTGCCGGCTGGCCTCGTATGCGGCCTCCGCGATGCCCAGGGCCTGGGCGGCGATGCCGATACGACCGGCATCCAGCACGGCCATGGCGATTTTGAACCCTTCCCCTTCTTCGCCCAGGCGGTTTTCCACGGGCACCTTCAGGTCCTGGAACACCAGTTCGCTGGTGGCCGAGGCCCGGATGCCCAGTTTCTCTTCCTGTTTGCCCCGGATGAAGCCGGGCCAGTGGGCCTCCACGATGAAGGCGGTAATCCCACGGTGGCCCTTTTCCGGGTCGGTCTGGGCGAAGACGATGACGTAATCGGCCACGGTGCCGTTGGTAATCCAGGACTTACGGCCGTTGAGCACGTACACGTCGCCCTGGCGCACGGCCCGGGTGCGCATGTTGGCCGCGTCCGAACCGGAGGAGGGTTCGGTCAGGGCATATGCGCCAATGGCCTGACCTGAGGCCACCGCGGTCACGTATTTCCGCTTCTGTTCCTCGGTGCCGAAGGTCATGATGGCGTGGTTGAAGAGGGAGTTGTTGACGGACATGATGGTGCCGTGGGCCGCGTCCACTTTGGAGATTTCCTCCAGGGCCAGGACGTAGGCCAGGGTGTCCATGCCCGCGCCGCCGTATTCCTCCGGCACCTCAATGCCCATGAACCCCAGTTCCCCCATCTTGCGGATGGTCTCCAGGGGGAAACGTTCTTCCTTGTCGTACTTGG
>JALXBY010000234.1 GCA_026991215.1 Anaerolineales bacterium | reverse complement strand
AAGCGGGGGAAAATCCAGAACCCGATGCCCCAGATGAACTGGGTGAGCCAGCCAAAGAGCATGGTCTCCACGTGCCAGGCCCGCCAGGACCAGGGCAGGGGGCCGGGCGGTTGCCCCTTGGTGGCCAGCATCCAGGCCCCCCACGCGGCACCGGCCAAAAGATAGACGAAGGACGCGGCCACGTAGACAATGGTCCAACCGGGCATGCTGTCACCTTCCGCAAACCGATGGCGGCCCTCACCGGGCCCGCTTCATGCGCAGGCTCATGTTGACCACGAAGGCCAGCAGGCCCACCCATTGTAGCACGCCAGAAACCACGAACGCGGTCCGCACCCAGGGCTGAATGACCAGGGGCGTCCAGGGTTCCAGTGCAATGCGCAGGAGCAGCCCCAGGTTGAGCGCGCCGTAGGCCAGGGCCATCAGGCCATCGTAGCCCCGGGGCCGGGCGCGGGTGTACTTGGGGAACATCCAGTAGGCGATGCCGATGATGAGTTGCAGCACCCAGCCCACCAGGAACGCGTGCAGCCCGGCCTGGTAAGGCGAGAAGCCCGACCACCGGGCCAGGGATGCGATATCGGTCAACAACCACAGGCCCGCGGCCAGCACCGCGTACACTAAGGAGGTCTTGACGAACAAACGGGTGTAAAAGGGCATGGCACCAACTCCTCCGTTACGGCAGCACCCGCCAGGCCGAAGGCGGCCAGTACACCAACACCGCTTTCCCGATGACCCATTTTAGGGGGATGGGGCCGAAGATGTGGGAGTCCGTGGAGTGGTTGCGGTTGTCGCCCAGCACGAAGATGTGGCCGGGCGGCACCTGCCAGTAGCCCTGATACCGGGGCCGTTCCGCGATGTAGGGTTCCTCCAGGGCCTGGCCGTTGACGAACACCCGGCCGTTTTGCACCAGCACGTCCTCACCGGGCAGGCCGATGACCCGTTTGATGTACTCGAAGCGGTCCCCTTCCCGGCGGAAGACCACGATGTCACCCCGGCGGGGCGGCTTCCACCGGTAGGCCCAGCGCCAGACCAGCACGTATTCCCCGCCCCGGAAGGTGGGGACCATGCTGTACCCCAGCACCTGCACCCGGCTGGTGAGCGCGTTGATGAGCAGGAAGAAGGCCAGGGCCAGGAAGAAGGTGTAGAAGGTCTCCTGGAGGAAGGCCAGGCAACCCCGGCCCCGCGCGGGCGCTTCTGCTTCCAGGGAGGGTTCAGGTGGGGCTTCGCCTTCGACCGGTTCCCCCAAGGCAGGACTTGAAGCCGCGGTTTCTTCCATTCCCGCGGGCGAAGGAAGCGGCTCGGACACGTCAGTGCTCCGCGCCAAGGGTATGGACCAGCAGGAAATTGGGCGGGCTGGAAACGTGCACCGGGAACCCCGCGACCAGGGCCACCTTCTGGCCCATGCGAATCAACCCCGTGCCCTGCAACACGTTCTCGATGTGCTTGAGCATGGTCTCCAGGGAATCCGCAAAGGGCACCTTGAAGGGCTGCACGCCCCAGTACAGGTTCAGGCGGCGGTAGGTCCGCTCTTCGTGGGTGAAGGCGAGGATGGCGGTCCGGGGCCGGGTCTTGGAGAGGGTGATGGCCGTACGGCCGGTGTGGGTGAACACGGCTAGGGCCGCGATTTCCGGGTTCATGGCCAGCTGCCGCGCGGCCAGGGCCAGGTTGAGGAAGGGCCCCCGTACGCTGGGCGCGAAGTCATCCAGGCTATCGGGTTCGGTGGCCGCACAGCGGGTTTCCCCCACATAGGCCTCGGCGGAACGGATGAGCGCGTCCATCATCTGCACGGCTTCCACCGGGTAGTGGCCGGAAGCCGTCTCGCCGGAAAGCATCAGCGCGTCCGCGCCGTCCAGCACCGCGTTGACCACGTCCGAGGCCTCGGCCCGGGTAGGCCGGGGGTGATACACCATGGATTCCAGCATCTGGGTCGCGGTGATGACCAGGCGGCCGTAGCGGTTGGCCAACTGGATGATGCGCTTCTGGGCCAGGGGCACCTGTTCGATGGGGATTTCCACCCCCAGGTCCCCACGGGCGACCATGACGCCGTCCGCGGCTTCGAGAATCTGCTCCAGGTTCTCCAGGGCCTCCCGCCGTTCCAGTTTGGCGATGATGGGGATGTCCAGTTTCTCCGGCGCGTACTGGGCAATGGCCTGCCGCACCCGGGCCACGTCCTCGGCGTTGCGCACGAAGGAGATGGCGATGGCATCCACGTCGTGTTCCAGGCCAAAGCGCAGGTCCTGCTCGTCCTTTTCGGTGAAGCCGGGGATGTCCAGGCTGACGCCGGGCAGGTTGATGCCCTTGTGGGAGCGAATCTGGCCCGAGACCCTGGCCCGGGCCACCACGTCCTGCCCTTCGATCTTGACCACTTCGAATTCCAGGAGGCCGTCGTCCGCGGCCAGGGGCAGGCCGGGCCGCACGTACTGCAGCAGTTCCGGGAAGTCCACGGGGACCACGTCCTCGTCTTCCTGCACCGCGGCCGGCCGGAAGCGGACCAGGTCACCTTCCTTCACCGGGAAGGGCTGGCGCAGCACGCCGATGCGGATACGCGGCCCTTGCAGGTCCTGCAAGATGGCCAGGGGCTTGCCCAGGCGGTGGCTGAGGTAGCGCAGCCGGCGGATGACCTCCGCGTGCTCCTCATGGGTGCCGTGGGAGAAGTTCAACCGGGCCACGTCCATCCCGGCCCAAAGCAACCGGCGCAGCACCGGCTCCTCCCTGGAGGCCGGGCCAATGGTGGCGACAATCTTCGTACGGCGCAACAGGGGGCGTTGATTCCAGCGCATCACGGCTCCAATGGTATCCGAAAGTCATGGGAAGGCAAGGCCATAAGGAAAAACCGCGCGGCCAACGCCGCGCGTCCCTCCCCTCCAACCACCACCGACCACCGACCACCGACCATCGACCACCGACGATCGACCACCGACCATTCAAATCCCCAAATACGCCTCCCGCACCCGCGGGTTGTTGGCCACCTCCTTGGAAGGCCCGTGCAGTTCGATGCGGCCCTCGGAAAGCACGTAGGCATAGTCCGCGATCGCGAGGGCCATGTGCACGTTCTGTTCCACCAAAAGCACGGTGATGCCCTGCTCCCGCAGTTGCTTCAGGCTTTCGTACAGTTCCAGGACCAGGATGGGTGCGAGGCCCAGGGACATTTCGTCAATCATCAGGACCTTGGGCGCGCCCATCAGCCCCCGGGCCACGGCCAGCATCTGCTGCTCGCCGCCACTCATGGTCCCGGCCTTTTGATGGAGCCGCTCCTTGAGCCGGGGGAACAGGCGGAACACCAGTTCCAGGTTTTCCTGAAAGCGGGCCCGGGCCCGGGGCGGCGTCGCGCCCATCTCCAGGTTCTCGTAGACCGTCATGTTGGGGAAGAGTTGCCGACCTTCCGGGACCAGAATCAAGCCCATGGCCGCCTTGCGGTGGGCGGGCAGCCGGGTCACGTCCTGGCCCTCGAAGAAGATGCGGCCCTGCCAGGGCCGAATGGTGCCCACGATGGTGCGGAGCAACGTGGTCTTGCCCGCGCCGTTCGCGCCCACCAAGGCGGTCACCTGACCGGCCTTGAGCTGCAAACTCACGTCCCACAGCACCTGGACCTCGCCGTAACCGGCGCTCACCTGCTGGACTTCCAGAATCGTGCTCATGCCGCGTCCTCCAGGGAAAAGCGTTGCATGAGTTCGGGGTCGCCCAGGTAGGCCTTGATGACCGCTTCGTTATTGGCCACTTCCTGGGGCGTGCCCTGGGCAATCAGCTGGCCGAAGTTCAGCACCAGGATGCGGTCGGAAAGGTTCATGATGGCCCGCATCACGTGCTCGATCATGAGGATGGTGATGCCCTGGTCCCGAATCTGGCGGATGATGTCCACCATTGCGTCCACTTCCGTGGGGTTGAGCCCGGCCAGGACCTCGTCCAGGAGCAGGAGTTTGGGCCGGGCGGCCAGGGCCCGGGCCAGTTCCAGCCGCTTCTTCTGGGCCACGTTGAGGCTCCCGGCCAGGTGCTCGCTGCGGTCGGCCAGGCCTACGAAGTCCAGCACCTCGTCCGCGATGCGCTCGGCCTGGTGCAGGGGGTATCGGTGCAACCCAAAGGCCGCGCCCACCATGACGTTTTCCCGCACCGTGAGTTCGGGCAGGGGCCGCACGATTTGAAAGGTCCGGGCCATGCCCAGGCGGGCCAGTTTGGAAGGCGGCCAGCCCGTGATGTCCTGGTCCTCGAAGTAGATGCGGCCTTCGTTGGGCGGGTAAATCCCGTTGATGCAGTTGAACAGGGTGGTCTTGCCCGCGCCGTTGGGACCAATCAACCCCAGGATTTCCCCTTCGTACAGTTCGAAGGACACATCGTTGACCGCCACCAGGCCGCCGAAGCGCTTGACCACATGCTCGGCTCGCAGCAACACGCGGGTCATAGGACGTACCTCCGCACCGCGGGGAAGCGTCGGCGCAGCCATCCGATAAGCCCCGCGGGGATGAACAGCACGATGATGAGCAGGAACACACCGGCCACGGCCAGTTGGATGTTCTTCAACACCCGGTTGGTCAGGAGGAAGGTGCGCATCCACTGGTAGCCCAGACCGCCCAGAAGCGGTCCGAACACCGTCCCCTGCCCGCCCAGCATGACCATCACGATGGATTCCACGGAGATGTGCAGGGGGAAGGCCTCACCCGGCTGTACCGAGGAGTTCCGGAAGAAGAACAGGCCGCCCACCAACCCAGGGAAGAAGGCCGAAAGCGCGAAGGCCATGCTCTTGAAAAGGGTCGTGGGCACGCCCATGACCTCGGCCGCGTCTTCGTCCTCCCGGATGGCCAGCAGACCCAGGCCGAACTTGGACACCCGCACCCAGAAGGTGACCACGACCAAAAGCAGCGCGACGAACCACAGGCCGTAATAGGTCTGCCACAGCACCGCGGCCGGGCCGCCGTAGCGCTTGAGAACCTGG
>JALXBY010000233.1 GCA_026991215.1 Anaerolineales bacterium | reverse complement strand
GACGTCCGCCTCATCCCCATCCCCCTCATCCCCTGGTATTGCATGGCCCCTGCCGCCGCGGTCCTGGGCCCGGTGCAGGACCCCTGGCAGGCCGTCGCCCAGGCCCGCCGCCTGGGGTTGGAATCTCGCCTTCACCAGGCCCGTCGGTTTATTGAAGAACAACTCACGCCAGCCGAGCGCCGGGTGGTCGCGCTGTTGGTGCAAGAAGGTCTCAAGGACCGGGACCTGGCCCAACGCCTGTACATGAGCGAAAAGACCGTGAGCAACCATCTCAACCACATCTACCAGAAGGCGGCCGAGTTCTGGGGCCTGGACCGGGTGCAGCGGGCCCAGCTGGTCGCGTTGCTCTCCCCGTACTATCTGCATCGTCCCGCCATTGGGGATTTTTCCCCATGACGCGCAGGCCGCGGGTGGCTACCCTGTTTGTCGCAGCATCGCCCGTGGCCCCAAGCAAACAGCGGAAGCCAGTCGCTGGCCGAGGTCCTCTGTTTCATAGGAGGTCTGCATGAACGAATGGCGCTACCGTCTGGCCCTGGCCGGCCTGCTCCACGATATCGGCAAGTTCGCTTACCGGGCCGAAGAAACCTTTGGGGAGGCGGGCCGACTGTGGAAGCAGGATTTGGCGCGAAACCGCCAGGAATACGGCTATTACCATGCCTACCTGGGGTCGTGGTTCTCCTCCCGTTACGTCCCAAGACGATGGGAAGTGGACGCGCTCATTGCCCATCATCACCGTCCCGGCACGCATGAAGAACGCATCATCGCCCTGGCCGACAGTCTCTCGGCCGGGGAGCGGGAAAACGAATCCGAAACCCAAACCGGCGAGCAGCCCATCCGTCAAATTCGCTCCATTTTCGGCAGCGTGTCCCTGCACGACCAGGGGCTTTCTGAAAAGGAGACGGGATATTTACCCCTGGCGCCGCTGGCCTTGAAGAAAAGCGTGATTTTTCCCTACCAAGCCCTTTCGGATGAGGAAGTTTCCCGGCGTTACCGGAATCTGTGGCAGGACTTCTGCCAGGAGGTCGCACGCCTCAAGGAAGCCGCGCAAACGGGCAACCTGGGCCTGCCCGCCTACCTGGAGGCCATGCAGGCCCTGATGATGCGCTATACCTGGGCCGTGCCCTCGGCCTACTGGAAGACCGTGCCCGACGTCAGCCTGTACGACCACAGCCGCATGACCGCGGCCCTGGCCGTGGCCCTGAGCGATTGCTCCGCCGAGGAAATTCAGGCATTGACCCAGGCCTGGCATGCCCAAGGTAGTCCCCACTGGGAGCAACCGGTGGCCCTGCTGGTGGGCGGCGACATCTCCGGCATCCAGGACTTCATCTACACCATCGCGGCCAAGGGCGCGGCCAAGATGCTCCGGGGCCGTTCTTTCTACCTGCAACTCCTCACCGAGGCCGTGCTCCGCTACGTGTTGCGGGAACTGGACCTGCCCTACACCAGCGTGATTTACAGCGGCGGTGGGAATTTCTATTTGCTTGCGCCCCTGAGCGCCCAACCGCACCTGGAACACATCCAGGCCGACATCGCCCGCATCCTGCTTCGCTACCATGGCACGGACCTGTACCTGGTCTTGGGCTGGGCCGAGGTGCCGCTGGCGGGCTTTGCCAAACGAAACTTTCCTGACTACTGGGCCATCATGCACCGCCACCTTCAGGAGCGCAAACAGCGCAAGTACGCCGAACTGGGGGGCGACTTTTACCAAGAAGTATTTCAAGTCCCGCCTTCTGGCGGGAACCCTGACGCTGTATGTGCCATTTGCGGTAATGAAGAAAGGGAAGTACATCCGTGGCGTGCCGAACGGGAAGAACAGGCGGATATCTGCACCCTGTGCCGCTCTTTTGCCGAGGACCTGGGCCAAGCCCTCCCGTACACTAAGGAAATCCGCTGGGCCTGGGTGAGCCGGGAGGAGGGGCCACCTCGCCAGGCCACCTGGCGCACGGTGCTTCGGGCCTTCGGCGCGCAGGTGGCTTTGGAAGGCCGCGAGGCAGACCGGGCGAGCCAGGCCTGGCAGCGGCCCGATGTCATCTGGTTCCTGGAAGACCCCAAGGCCTGGCCCCAGGGCCGGGTGGCCTGGCCGCGCTACACCGTGCAGCGTATCCCCATGGTGACCGAAGACGAAGTGGAGGCCATCAAAGCGCGGCTTTCCCCCGCGGACCTGGAGGACCAACCTCCGGTCCCCAAGCGGCCCAAGACCTTTACCCATCTGCAGGTTCAGACCCAGGGCGGCTTCCACCGCTTAGGCGTTCTGCGAATGGACGTGGACGACCTGGGCCTGATTTTCGCCAAGGGCCTGGGGGAACAGACTACGCTTTCCCGCCTGGCCGCATTGAGTTTCCAGATGAGCCTCTTCTTCGAGGGCTGGGTGAAGCGCATCCTGGAGGACCCCCACGCGGCCTGGCACAACCTGGTGTACACCGTCTACAGCGGCGGCGACGACCTTTTCCTCATCGGCCCCTGGGACGTGATGCCGGACCTGGCCCTGCGCATCGTGGACGATTTCACCGAATACACCGGCGGGCATCCGGCCCTGCATCTGAGCGGAGGCATGGCCTTCATCCACGGCAAATATCCCATCTACCAGGCCGCGGAGGACGCAGGCGAGGCCGAGGAGCAGGCCAAGGCTCTTCCTGGCAAGAACGCGTTTGCCTTCCTGGGCCGGCCGTGGAGGTGGGAAGACTTTCGCGGGGCGCTGCGGGAACTCAAATCCGAACTGCGCAAAGCCGTTGAGGAAAGCGGGAACAAAGCCGTGTTGCGGGTGGTTCAGCATATGGCCGCGCTGGCCCGCGCGCTCAAGGAACAACGTGACCAAAGGGGCCGCACGCGGGTGGTCTGGACCCGATGGATGTGGCTCCTGGCCTATCAACTCACCCGGTTGGCCCAGCGCGACGAAGACCGTGCCGCCTTCTACCAGGCATTACAGGAACGACTCACCGATTACGAGGCCCTGCAATTCGCTGCCTACGCCGCCCGCTGGGCTGAACTGGAACTTCGCGAGTAAACCCTTTCATACGGAGGTGTTGGGATGAAAGCCGCAGTTTCCCCACCCGCGATCGCTGAAATCTTGGAAGACGAAACCGGACAGGCCCTCATTGACTTTGCCAAAAGCAAAGCCGCCATCCTGTCGAAACAGGTCGATGCTTCTCAATTGCGCAAAATTTTCTACGAAGTACGCGGCATCGAAGCCGAATGGGGCCAACAGGACCGTCAGGCCCAGGCGTTGCGGCGCCTGCTCATGCTCAAACCTAAACTCGCGTACCAGACCGCGCGTCACAAGGGTCTCCGAACGCTCCAGGAAGTGATGGAGCCGGCCATTGATTATGTGGCTCAACATCCTCAAGCCTTTCCACGTTTTGTGGAATTGTTTGAGGCGATTCTGGCCTACTTTTACGTCTATAAAAAGTGAAAACTTGCTGGATAAGGAGGTGTTCCAATGCCCCGTATCGCACCTTTGTTGGGTCGTGTGTTCATCAACGTGACCATCCAGACCCGCACAGGGTTGCACATTGGCGCTTCCGGAACGGATTTCAACATCGGTGGACGGGACAAACTGGTCATCCGCGACCCGCTGACCAACCAGCCCTACATCCCCGGCTCCAGCCTGCGGGGGAAGATGCGTTCCCTTTTGGAGAAGAAGGAGCAGTTGCCTCAAAACCATCGTATCAACAAAGGACATATCCATGTTTGTAAGACCCCTGACGATTTCCTGGTCTGCCCGGTGTGTCGGGTGTTCGGCATTCCTGCCCCGTCCTCTGGGGATGCCTGGGGCGATGTCATCACCCTCACCCGCCTGGTGGTGCGGGATACGGGGTTGAGCGAAGGGGAAGCCGAGCGCCTGTTGGCCGCGCACACCGATGGCCTGTACACCGAATTCAAAACCGAGGTGGCCATCGACCGGGTGACCAGCGTGGCCAACCCCCGCACCATTGAACGGGTGCCGGCCGGCGTGCGCTTTGGCCCGGTCGAGATGGTCTTCAACGTTTTCGAGAAGGAGGATGTGGCCAACCTGCGGGTGGTGCTGGAAGGCCTCCAACTCGTTGAGGACGACTATTTGGGCGGCTCCGGCTCGCGCGGATATGGTAGGGTGACCTTCCAGAAAATTCGAATTTTTGTGCGTAACATGAAAAACTACGGCAAAAAGGACCCCGTAGCCAAATACGAAACCCTTGAGGAATGGGACCAGGACTTCGAGGCCTTCCTGCAGCGGGTTCGCGAGGCCCTGGGTTTGGAGGGGTAACCCTATGCGTTTGGCCATATATCGCATTCAGGGCGGCCCGTTTCGCTTCGGGTATCAAGCGGGCCTGGGTATGGAAGAGAGCATGGTCACCTGGCCCGCGGATAGCCTCTTCGCCGCGCTGGTGACCCGCCTGGCCGTCTGGGTGGGGTCCCAGAACCTGACGGCGTATCTCCAGCCCTTCCTCGAAGGCCGACCGCCCTTCCTGCTGACCTCAACCTTCCCTTTCGTCCAGGGGCGCGATGGTCCGATTTACCTTTTTCCTGTCCCCCTGGCCGCGCGGCGGCCGTCGGCAGAGGGCCTTCCCCAAGGCCTGCGCCCCAAGGACCTCAAGAAAGTGCGCTTTGTCTCCGAAGGCCTGTTCCGGGCCCTTTTGAAGGGCGAGCCTTTGGCCGCCAGGCTCGACAAGGAGCACACGTTGCATGACGGCACGGTGGCCTTTTCCCTGGAGGAATGGCAGCGCCTGCCCGGTCGCCCCCAGGAGGAGGAAAAGGTGTTGCGCTTGTGGAAGGTGGAAAAACGGCCCCGCGTGACCGTGGACCGGACCACGAACAGCAGCAACCTCTTCTATGTGGCCGCGGTCCACTTTCCCAAAACCGCGGGCCTGTGGTTCGGCGTGGTATGGCGGGACGAATCGTCCCCCTGGAAGGACGTTTTCGACCATTTATTGCAAGACCTGGGGGAAAGTGGCCTGGGCGCGGAACGCAGCGTGGGCTACGG
>JALXBY010000232.1 GCA_026991215.1 Anaerolineales bacterium | reverse complement strand
GCTGACACCCACTCAGCGCCCACCACAGACCCAATAGCACCACCAGAAGCCACGGCCCCCGTTTCATGCCTGCCGGGTCTCCCAGATGCGTTCTTCGGTTTCGGGGTCGAACAGGTGCATGCGGGACATGTCGAACAGCACCACGCCCTGTTCCCCGCGGCGGTATTCGGCGCGCGGGTCCAGCCGGGCCACGAAGGTGTGTTCCCCGGACTTGAAGTACACGTACTGCTCGCTGCCCATGGGTTCGACCAGGTCCACCCGGCCCTCCACGGGCTGGCCTTGAATGCCGGGGGGTGCGAAGTCGGGCGCGTACATGTGCTCAGGCCGCACGCCCAGGATGACCCGCCGGCCCACGTAGTCGGCGTAGGCCTGGGTGCGCTCGTCGGGCACCCGGACCGCGAACGCACCGGTATCCACGTACAGCGCGCCTTCTTCCTTTTTGAGCACGCCGGGGAAGAAGTTCATGGCCGGGGACCCGATGAACCCCGCGACGAACAGGTTGGCCGGGGTGTCGTAGAGTTTCTGGGGCGTATCCACCTGCTGAAGTACCCCCTTGTTCATGACCGCGATGCGGTCGGCCATGGTCATGGCCTCGACCTGGTCGTGGGTCACGTAGATGAAGGTGGTTTGGAGTTCCTTGTGCAGCCGGGAGAGTTCGGCCCGCATCTGGACCCGGAGTTTGGCATCCAGGTTGGAGAGGGGTTCGTCGAAGAGGAAGACCTTGGGGTTGCGGACGATGGCCCGCCCCACCGCGACCCGCTGCCGCTGCCCGCCGGAAAGCTGCCGGGGGTACCGGTCCAGCAGGTCCTGGATGCCCAGCATCTCGGCCGCGGCCAGCACGCGACGGCGGATTTCCTGCTTGGGCACCTTGCGCAACTTCAGGCCAAAGGCCATGTTGTCGTACACGGTCATGTGGGGGTAGAGGGCGTAGGACTGGAACACCATGGCGATGTCCCGGTCCTTGGGCGGCACGTCGTTCACCACCCGGCCGCCGATGAGGATGTTGCCCTCGGTGGGGTCCTCCAGCCCGGCCACGATGCGCAGCGCGGTGGTCTTGCCACACCCCGAAGGCCCGACCAGGACCAGGAACTCCTTGTCTTCCACGTGCAGGTTGATGTCGTTGAGCGCAACCACCTTGCCGAAACGTTTGGTGATGTGGTCGAAGGTGACACTGGCCATGCTCCCGCTCCTCGGAAGGAATGTGGTCGGTGGTCGATGGTCGTTGGTCGTTGGTCGATGGTCGATGGTCGATGGTGGTCAGGTGGCCAGGGCTTCCCGGTAGGGGGAAGCCCACAGGGCCGGGGTCCCGCCGGTGTGCCAGAAGAGGATGCGGCTCCCCGACGGGAAGGCGCCCTGGCGAAGCAGGTCGATGAGGCCGGCCAGGGCGCGGCCGGTGTAGACCGGGTCCACCAGCAGGCCCTCGGTGCGCGCGGCCAGGGTGATGGCCTCGACCTCCCGTTGGGTCATCACGCCGTACCCGGGCCGGGCGTACTCGTCCACCACCTCGATGTCCCCAGGCGCGACCGTGGCCCGGGCCCGGAAGCGGTCCAGCACCTGGGAGGCCAGGTCCGCGATGCGGGGCCGGAGCACGTCCGCGGGTTCGTCCACGCTGATGCCCAGGATGCGGCCCCGGTACCCCAGCAGCCGCGCGCCCGCGACCAGGCCGGCCTGGGTCCCGCCCGAAGACGTGGCCAGCACGATGACGTCGGGCGCGGGGCCCTGGGCCAGGAGTTCCTCCAGGGCGTACACGTACGCGGCCGCGCCCAGGGGCGAGGAGCCGCCGTAGGGAATCAGGTAAGGGCGTTCCCCGGCCTCCCACGCGGCCTGAAAGACCTCCTGCATGACCTGGTCCCGGGTCTCCCGGCTGGTCCAGCGGATGTCCGCGCCCAAAAGGTGCATCAGGAAGCGGTTGCCCGTGGGCTGGGGCGCCTCGGGCTGGCCGGTCAGCACCAGGATGGCCCGAAGCCCCAGCCGGGCGGCCGCGGCCGCGGTCTGCCGGCAGTGGTTGGACTGCACCGCGCCCGTGGTGATGACCACCCGGCTCCCCTTGGCCTGGGCCTCGGCCAGGAGCAGTTCCAGTTTGCGGGTCTTGTTCCCGCCCAGGGCCAGGCCCGTCAGGTCGTCCCGTTTGACCCACAGCGAGAACCCCCCGCCCAGGGCCGCGGCCAGCCGAGGCAGCGGCTGTACCGGCGTGGGCAGGGTCGCAAGGGTAATCTTGGGCAGGCGAACCAGGGCCATGGTCGTCGGCGTCTGAAGCAAATTCTTGAGAATTTTACCATGGGAAGGGCGGACGGCTGTCGGCGGTCGGCAGTCAGCGGTCAGCGGTCGGCAGTCAGCGGTCAGCAGTCAGCGGTCGGCAGTCGGCCGTCGGCGGTCGGCGGACCGCGGACGGCGCACCGCGGACAGCGTCACGGTTCCAGGATGAGGACCTCCTGGGCCAGGGCTTCCACCTGGGGCCGGGTCCAGGGCAGGGGCAGGGTCTGGCCCGAGGCCCACAAGGGCGTCATGTTCGTGTAATTGGGGTGCCAGGCGTGGCCGGACTGCCCGGTCAGGTGGATGATGCGGGTGCGGTCCAGGTCCGCCAGGTCCACGATGAGGCGCATGGAGGGCACCGTCGCGACTTCGTAGCCCTGAGTGGCCTTCCACGCGGTGTTGTTGACCACGGCCGTATCGCCGGAAACCGGGTACGGGCCCCGATTGAACAGCCGTTCGATGGGCGCGACCCCGGATTTGCCCAAGGTCTGGTGGGTCAGGTAAATCCGATGCAGGTCGCCCCAGGCCCACCGTTCGGGGTTGGGGCCAAGGCGGTCCTTGAGTTCGGCCACCGCGTCCCGGAACGCGGCCCGCAGGATGTCGTCCCGGGTTTCGGTTTCGGGCGTGGAGAAGTCGTCCCACAGGGGGTGATTGGGTTCCTGCACTAAGGTGCGGACCACCTCCATCCAGCGGCTGCCGCCCTTGGGGTAGTAGTCCTCGGGCAGTTTGTTGTGGAACATGCGGGCCAGCAGGTTCCGCCAGAACGCGGCGAACACCGCGGCCTCGGGGGAATCCGCCCGCATCTGCCCGTCCCAGGTCTGCAACATGTCCCGAATCCGGTTGAGCTCCGCGTCCCCCATGTCCAGGTCGGCCAGCAGGGGGACCAGTACGTCCCGCAGCCCGTTGCGGCTGTCCATTTGCATGGCCGCGACCATGTCCACGGTCACGGGGCCCCTCGCGTTTTCAATCATCTCCACGATGCGCTGCGCCCGGTAGCCGTAGGCCCACACCGGCGCGATGCGGTAGGGGTATTCCGGGCCGACCACCGGGTTGTTCGCGGTCACGATGTACCCCTTGGGCGGGTTGAACACCCAGGGCAGGTCCTCGAAGGGGATGTAACCCTTCCACTCGTAGGTGCTCTCCCAGCCCGGCACGGGGTAGACCCCGCTGTGCCGTTCGTCGCGGATGGGGATCTTCCCCGGCATCTGGTACCCGATGTTGCCCTCCACGTCCGCGTAGAGCAGGTTCTGGGCCGGGGCGTCGAACAGCCGGGCCGCCTGTCGGAAGTCCTCCCAGTTCCTGGCCCGGTTGAAGCCCAGGATGGCCTCCAGGGTGCGCATGGGTTCCAGCGCGGTCCAGCGGAGGGCCACCGCGTAGGCTTCGGGCATCTCCAGGCCCGGCACCTGCTTCATGTTCTCGAGGGGCTTGTAGACCCCGCTGATGATGGGGCCGTGCCGGGTCCGCCGGACGGTGAGTTCCACGTCCTGCCCGCCCGCGACCCGGATGACCTCGGTGTACACCTCCATGTCCTCCCAGCGGCCGTCCACCAGGTAGCGGTTGGGGTTCTGGGGGTCCACCTTTTCCACGTAAAGGTCCATGACGTCCGGCCCCACGTTGGTGAAGCCCCAGGCAATGCGCCCGTTGTGGCCGATGACCACGCCGGGGGTGCCCGCGAAGGTGACACCGGCCACCTCGTAGGGGCAGTCCGGGGTCACGGGGGCGCAGTGCAGGCCCATGACGTACCAGATGGAGGGCAGTTGCTGGCCCAGGTGGGGGTCGTTGGCCAGGATGGGGCCGCCCGTGGCCGTACGGCTGCCGGCCAGCACCCAACTGTTGGAGCCGACGGCCTCGGTCATGGGGCCGAGCACATCTTCCAGCGCGGTCACCCGTGTGTACAACTGGGCGAACAGGGGGGCTAAGGGGGAAAGGTCCAGAGGCGGCCGGGCCCCCGCGGGCCGGGCCGCTTCCCCCGCATATTCGGGCACGATGACCGGGTGCCGGTCGTAGGGGTAGGGCGGGTAGAGCCGGTCCACCATCTCAGGGGTGAGGTCGGTCTGGGTCAGCAGCACCGCGCGCTCGATTTCCTGCTTCATGTTGCCGCCCAGGTCCCAGGCCATGACGTGGGCCCAGACCAGGGAGTGGATGGGTTCCCATTTGGGCGGCCGGTAGTCGGGGTTCAGGAGTTTGAGCACGGTGTACTCCAGGCTGAGCCGGCTGCCCTGGCGCCGTTCCAGGTAGGCGTTGACCCCGCGGGCGTAGGCGTCCAGCACCCGCCGGGCTTCGGGGGAAAGCATCTCGTACTCCTGCCGGGCCAACCGTTCCCAGCCCAGGGTGCGCAGGAACATGTCGGTTTCCACCTGGCTTTCCCCGAACATCTCGGCCAGCCGGCCCATGCCGATGTGCCGCCACACGTCCATCTGCCAGAAGCGGTCCTGGGCGTGGACGAACCCCTGGGCGAAGAAGAGGTCCTCCACGGTGGAAGCGTAGATGTGGGGGATGCCGTAGGCGTCCCGGTACACGGTGACCGGCGCCTGCAGCCCAGGCACGGTCAGGCGGCCCTGGGTGGTGGGGAAGGGCAGGCGGGCCAGGTACCACCCCACACCGACCAGGACCACCAGCAGCACCACCAACACCCCCAGGACGCGCAACACCAACCTTCGTCCGCGCATGGCCGTCTCCATCGTTTGGGGATGCCTTTGGGCAAACGATTATACCCGACTCCGCCCCGCCGTCCGCC
>JALXBY010000231.1 GCA_026991215.1 Anaerolineales bacterium | reverse complement strand
GTGGAAAAACTGTTCGACGTCAAGGTCAAGAAGGTCACGGTGATGAACGTACCGGCCAAGCGCCGTCGGGACTGGCGGACCAACCGTTGGGTGATTCGACGCAAGGGGTACAAGAAAGCCATCGTGACGCTGGAAGAAGGCTACACGTTACCCATCTACGAGGGCGTGCAGGAGTAAGGCCATGGGCATCAAGCGTTACAAACCCGTAACCCCCGGTATGCGGCACCGTACCGGCTACACCTTCGAGGAAATCACCAAGACCGAGCCGGAACGGTCGCTGATCGAACCGCTCAAGAAGCACGCCGGCCGCAACAATCAGGGTCGTATCACCGTGCGGCACCGGGGCGGCGGCAACAAGCGCTATTACCGCATCATCGACTTCAAACGAGACAAGCGCGGCATCCCCGCCAAGGTGATTGCCATCGAGTACGACCCCAACCGCACGGCCCGCATCGCGCTGCTCCAGTACGCGGACGGCGAAAAGCGCTACATCATCGCACCCGTGGGCCTGCGGGTGGGGGATACGGTCATGGCCGGACCCGATTCCGAGATTCGGCCCGGCAACGCCCTGCCCCTGGCCAACATCCCGGTGGGCACGGTGATTCACAACATCGAACTGACCCCCGGCAAAGGCGGCCAGCTGGTGCGGGCCGCGGGCACGGCCGCCCAACTTCTGGCCAAGGAAGGCGATTACGCGCACGTGGCCCTGCCTTCGGGCGAGGTCCGGTTGATTCACCTTTCGTGCTATGCCACCATTGGGCAGGTGGGCAATGTGGAGCACGCGCAAATCAAAATCGGTAAGGCCGGCCGCAAACGGCACATGGGCTGGCGGCCCACGGTGCGCGGTTCGGCCATGAACCCGGTGGACCATCCCCACGGCGGCGGCGAGGGCAAGGCGCCCATCGGGATGCCTTCGCCCAAGTCCCCCTGGGGCTGGAAGACCCTGGGCAAGAAGACCCGGCGCAACAAGCGCACGGATAAGTTCATCCTGCAGCGCCGTCAGAAGAAGCGCAAGAAGAAGTAAACGCGGCGGGCCGCAGGTCCCGCCTTTCCACCAACCTTTTGGGTGGAACCCCAGGCGAAGGAGGTTGTGGTATGGGTCGTTCTCTCAAGAAAGGGCCGTATGTGGACCCGAAACTGCTGAAGAAAATCCGGGAGATGAACGAGAAGGGTGAAAAGCGGGTCATCCGTACCTGGAGCCGAGACAGCACCATCTTCCCGGAGATGGTCGGCCACACCATTGCGGTCCACAACGGGCGGCGGCACATCCCGGTGTACATCACCGAGCAGATGGTCGGCCACAAACTGGGTGAGTTCGTGCCCACGCGCACGTACCGTGGCCACATCGTCGAGAAAAAGAAGAAGCGATAGCCGTAGCCAGGAGGCAGCGTCATGAGCCTGGATGTTCGGGCCGTTCTCCGCCGGGCGCCGATTTCGCCAAAGAAGGTGCGTCGTGTAATCGATGTGATTCGTGGGAAGGACGCGGTGGAGGCCCTGTATATCCTGCGGGCCATGCCCCACCGGGGCGCCCGCATGGTGGAAAAACTGCTCAAGTCCGCCATCGCGAACGCGGAAGAGAACTTCGGCCTGCACCGCGATGACCTGTACATCTACCGCATCTATGCCGATGACGGCCCCCGGTACAAACGCTATCGGTTCGCGGCCCGGGGGCGGGTGAAGCCGTACTACCGCCGCACTTCGCATATCACCATCATCCTCCGCGAACGCGGATGGGAAGAAGAGGAGTAACCTATGGGGCGCAAAGTTCATCCCATCGGCTTCCGCTTGGGCATCAACAAAACCTGGTACAGCCGTTGGTTCGCCGCGGACAAGAAGACCTACGTCGAGCAACTCCACCAGGACTTGAAGGTGGAGGAACTCATCCGTAAAATGGCGCCTCGCGCTGCGGTCTCGCGCATCGAAATCGAGCGGTACCCGCGGCACGTGACAATTTACATCAATACCGCGCGGCCCGGCATTTTGATTGGTCGCAAAGGTGAAAACATCAACAAGATTCGGCGGGCCTTGGAAGAATTCTTTGGCGTCCGCAAAGGCGGACCGATTGAAAAAGTGCAGGTGGAAATCAAGGAAATCGAGGCTCCTGAACTGGATGCCTACCTGGTGGCCCAGAGCGTGGCCGAGCAGTTGGAGCGCCGGGTGAGTTACCGCCGGGCCATGAAGCGGGCCATCGACCAGGCCATGCGCCGCGGGGCCAAGGGCATCAAGGTGCAGGTGGCCGGCCGCATCGGTGGCGCGGAAATGGCCCGCACCGTGTGGATGCGCGAAGGCCGGGTGCCCCTGCAGACCATCCGCGCGGACATCGACTATGCCAAGACCACGGCCTGGACCCCGTACGGGGTGCTGGGCGTCAAGGTCTGGATTTACAAGGGCGACATCCTGCCGGAGAAGAAGCAGGAAGAGGAAGCCGAGGGACGTGAACTCACCCAGGCTCAGGCCTCGTAACCGGGGCCACCTTGTGTTTTGGGAGGCTGCATCATGTTGATGCCAAAGCGCGTCAAGTACCGCAAGCAACAGCGGGGCCGGATGAAGGGCAAGTCCTTCCGCGCCTCCACGGTGGATTTCGGCGAGTATGGGCTGCAGGCCCTGGAACCGGCCTGGATTACCGCCCGGCAAATCGAGGCGGCCCGCCGCGCGCTGGTGCGGGTCATGAAGCGCCGTGGGAAGATTTGGATTCGCATCTTCCCCGACAAGCCCGTGACCCGACGGCCACCGGAAACCCGCCTGGGCGGCGGTAAGGGCAACGTGGAGGAATGGGTGGCCGTGGTCAAGCCGGGCCGGGTCATGTTCGAGGTGGCCGGTGTGGCCCCGGACATCGCCCTGGAAGCCCTGCGGCAGGCGGCCTACAAACTGCCCATCAAGACCAAAATCGTAGCCCGTGAAGGCCTGGAGGGTGAAGGATGAGCGTGGACCTGAACCTGAAGATGAGCGACATCCGCCAGATGAGCGACGAGGAAATCTCGGAACTGGTCATCCAGGCCCGGGAGCACCTGATGCGTCTCCGTTTTCAGAAGGTCTCCGGCGAACTGAGCGATACCAGCCAGTTCCGTAAGACCCGCCGTTTGATTGCCCGGCTCCTGACCGTGTTGCGGGAGCGGGAACTGGCGGCGGAACGTGGCGAGTCCTCTGCCCAGGGAGGTGAAGAAGCATGAACCGGCGGAAGCGGTTGGTTGGCGTTGTGGTTTCCGACAAGATGCAGAAGACCGTGGTGGTGCAGGTCACCCGGACGTTGCGCCACCCCCTGTACGAAAAGGTCATCCGCCGACGCAAGAAGTTCAAAGCCCATGACGAGCTGGGGGCCCGGGTGGGCGACGTCGTCCGCATCGTGGAAAGTCGGCCCATCTCCAAGACCAAGCGCTGGGTGGTGGAAGCCATCCTCAAGCGGGCGGAAGAGGCCGAGAAGGAAGAAATCCTGGACCGGCTGGCCGTCGAACAGGAGATGGCGGAAATTGAGGCGGAAATCGAGACCACGGAGGCCCCCAGCCCGGCAGCGGACACCGAGCCCGCGGCCCAGGACCAGGACGCGGCCGCGTAATACCGGAGGTTGGCCATGGTGCAGCAGGAGACCCGCGTCAAGGTGGCGGACAACACCGGGGCCAAGGAACTTTTGGTCATCCGGGTGCTGGGCGGCTCCGGCCGTAAGTACGGCTACGTGGGCGACGTGGTCGTGGGTACGGTCAAGAAGGCCGAGCCGGGGGGCATTGTGCAGAAGAGCGATGTGGTCCGGGCCGTCATCGTGCGCACCAAGAAGGAGTGGCGCCGGCCCGATGGCACTTACGTGCGCTTCGACGACAACGCGGTCGTCATCCTGGCCCAGGATAGCAACAACCCCCGGGGCACCCGCATCTTCGGCCCTGTGGCCCGGGAACTGCGGGAAAAGGGGTTCACCAAAATCGTCTCCCTGGCGCAGGAAGTGATTTGACACCGGAGGAGCAAGGATGACCCAGCCCAAGTTCAAAATCCGCAAAGGCGATTTGGTGGAAGTGATTGCCGGCCGGGACAAAGGCAAGCGCGGGGAAGTGATTCGGGTGATTCCCAAGGAGGCCCGGGTGGTCGTCCAGGGTGTGAACGTGCGCAAGAAGCACATCCGCAGTTACACCGTGGGCGGGCAGACCATCCCTGGCCGCATCGTGGAGTTCGAAGCGCCCATTCACATCTCCAACGTGATGCTGGTCTGCCCGCAGTGCAACCGGCCGGTGCGGGTGAGCATCCGGCGGGAAGAAAAGCGCCGGATTCGCATCTGCAAGCGCTGCGGCACGGAAATCGGCTGAGGGAGGAAGCATCATGCCCCGTTCGTTGCCTTTGAAGGAACGGTACTACAAGGAAGTGGTCCCCGAACTGATGAAGGAATTGGGGCTGAAGAATATCATGGAGGTGCCCCGCATCGAGAAAATCGTGCTCAACATCGGCCTGGGCGAGGCCAAGGACAACCCCAAGGCCCTGGAGCACGCGATGCGGGACCTGGCCACCATTACGGGGCAGAAGCCCATCGTGCGGCGGGCCCGCAAGAGCGTGGCCGGGTTCCGGGTGCGCAAGGGCCAGCCCATCGGCGTCAAGGTCACCCTGCGGGGCGACCGCATGTGGGCCTTCCTCGACCGGCTCATCAACATCGCCCTGCCCCGGGTGCGGGACTTCCGCGGGGTTTCCCCCAACGCCTTCGATGGCCGGGGCAACTACTCCCTGGGCCTGCGGGAACAGTTGATTTTCCCCGAAATCGACTACGACCAAATCGACAAGGTGCGGGGCCTGCAGGTCACCATCGTGACCACGGCCGAAACGGACGAGGAGGCCTACAAACTCCTGGAGAAACTGGGGATGCCCTTCCGCAAACGCCGGTAAACATTCCCCCTGGGAGGACCTTATGGCGCGCAAATGCATGTTCTATCGAAACCAGCGGAAGAAGTACAAGGTGCAGGTGCGGAACCGCTGCCGACGCTGCGGCCGGGCCCGCGGCTACATCCGGCGCTTTGGCCTGTGCCGCATCTGCTTCCGGGAACTGGCCCTGGAGGGCAAAATCCCCGGGGTGGTCAAGGCTTCGTGGTAACCCGGGGTTTGGTCGCATCCACATCTTCAGCGTGAGGAGCGAGGTATGACGGGCATTACCGACCCGATTGCCGACATGTTGACCCGCATTCGCAACGCCCTGATGGCCGGGCACGAAAAGGTGAGCATGCCTTCGTCCAAGATGAAGGTGGAAATCGCCCGGGTGCTCAAGGAAGAGGGCTACATCGAGGACTACAAGGTGACGCCGGACCCCAAGCGCAAGGGCTTGAACATTCTGACCATCAAGTTGAAGTACGTGGGGGAACGGCGGCACCGGCGGCCCGTCATCCGCGGGCTGGAACGGGTGAGCAAGCCCGGACGCCGGATTTACGTCGGCAAGCGGGAACTCCCCTGGGTCAAGTACGGCATGGGCATCGCCATCGTGACCACCCCCAAGGGCGTGATGACGGCCCAGCGGGCCCGCAAGTTGGGCGTGGGCGGCGAGGTCATCTGCAAGGTGTGGTAGCCCACGTGTGGGCCCTGACGTTGTGGACCTTTTTCCGTGGAGGTGAGCCGTGTCCCGGATTGGACGACAACCTGTCCCGGTTCCCCAAAATGTGGAGGTGGAAATTCAGGGCACGCGGGTGCGGGTCAAAGGCCCCAAAGGGGAACTGGAATACACCTTCCCCGCGGCCCTGGAAATCACCTTCGACCCGGAACGGCGGTGGATTACCGTCAAGCGTCTGAAGGAAGACAAGTGGCACAAGGCCATGCACGGTACGGCCCGGGCCATCATCAACAACATGGTGGTGGGCGTCTCCAAGGGTTTCGAGAAGGTGCTTGAGGTGCACGGCGTGGGCTACAGCGCCCGGGTCGAGGGCAAGAAACTGGTGCTGAACGTGGGCTTTTCGCACCCCGTGGTCATCGAGCCGCCCGAGGGCATCGAATTCGCCGCGGAACGTGTTTCCCCGGAACTGCACCGGATTGCGGTCCGGGGGTACGACAAGGTCCTGGTGGGCCAGGTGGCGGCCAACATCCGCAAGGTGCGACCGCCCGAACCCTACAAGGGCAAGGGCATCCGTTACCAGGGCGAAGAGATTCTGCGCAAGGCCGGCAAGGCCGGACGGTAACGGCTTCACGGTTGAGGGCCCATACGCGGTGGGTTCTCCAAAACCACACATGAGGGTACGGCCATGATTCGCAAACCCAGCCGCAACGAGATGCGCAAGCGTCGGCACAAGCGGGTTCGGAAGAAGGTGCACGGCACGCCGGAGCGTCCCCGGCTGAACGTGTTCCGCAGCCTCAACCACATCTACGCCCAGATCATCGACGACGAGGCAGGGGTGACCCTGGTCTCGGCTTCGACCATCGACCGGGAACTGCGGCCCAAGATGCAGGGGTTGACCAAGACCGAGCAGGCCCGGTTGGTGGGCAAGGCCATTGCCGAACGGGCCCTGGCCAAGGGCATCACCAAGGTGGTGTTCGACCGGGGCGGCTACAAGTACATCGGCCGGGTCAAGGCTCTGGCCGAGGGGGCCCGCGAGGGCGGCTTGCAGTTTTAGTTTCCACCTGGAGGGTGACGCATGACCTTGCAGAACACGGCTCCGACCACGGCCCCGTATGGGGAAGAGGAACTCTACGAACGGACCATCGAAATCGCGCGGGTCGCCAAGGTGATGAAGGGCGGCCGGCGGTTCTCCTTCCGGGCCATCGTGGTCGTTGGCGACCGCAAAGGCCGGGTGGGCCTGGGCGTGGGCAAGGCCAAGGCCGTGCCCGACGCGGTGCGGAAGGCTTCGGAGCGGGCCCGCCGCAACATGAAGCCCGTGAACGTGTACGGCACCACCATCCCCCACGAGGTCATCGGGGAGGTGGGGGGCGCGCGGGTGCTGTTGAAGCCCGCTTCGCCCGGCACCGGCGTGATTGCCGCAGGCGCGGTGCGCGCGGTGCTGGAGGCCGCCGGCATCCGGGACGTGCTCACCAAGTCCCTGGGCGCGAACACGGTCATCAACGTGGTCCAGGCCACCATGCAGGCCCTGGAGCAGTTGCGGGACGTCTCCGAAGTGGCCAAGGAGCGGGGCAAGCCCGAACAAGAGGTCAAACCCTTCTGGGACCGACGACGGAGGGGCGCGCATGGCTAAGAAGAAGATGCTCAAAATCACCCTGGTCAAAAGCCCCATTGGGTATTCCCGCCGGCAGAAGCACACGGCCCGTTCGCTGGGGCTGCGCAAGATGCACCAGGTGGCCTATCACGAAGACACCCCCATGATTCGGGGCATGATTAATGCCATCCGCCACCTGGTGACCGTGGAAGAAGTGGAAGTCGAAGTGGAAGACGAGGCGGCCTGAGGCGCAGGGCCGTCATTCTGAACCGTGTATGGGAGGGTTCCCGATGAAACTCCATAACCTGCGTCCCAAGCCCGGTGCGAAGCACAAGAAAAAGCGCGTGGGCCGCGGGATTGCGGCCGGCGGCGGCAAGACCGCGGGCCGGGGCACCAAGGGCCAGAAGGCCCGGTCCGGCGGGGGCGTCCCGCCCTGGCACGAGGGCGGCAGCCTGCCCCTGGTGCGCCGGATGCCCGTCAAGCGGGGCTTCAAGCCGCCGTTCCCCAAGGTGTACCATGAGGTCAACGTGGAGAAGTTGAACGTATTTCCAGAGGGTGCGGAGGTCACGCCCGAAGCCCTGGTGGAAGCCGGGATTCTGCGCAAAATCAAGTACCCGGTGGTCATTCTGGGCCGGGGCGAACTCAAGGTGGCCCTGAAGGTCAAGGCCCACCGGGTGAGCAAGGGCGCGCGGGCGAAAATCGAGGCCGCGGGGGGTACGGTGGAACTGCTTCCCGTGGAATGAGCGGATTTCTGTGGGCACGCGGATGGGGTATACCGGAATGGCGCGACCGTCTGTCCAGCCCCTTGGGTTGAGGAGGACTTATGGCCAAACGTTCCCCCTGGCGTTTGATTTGGGCCGCGGGTGATTTGCGCAAGCGGCTGCTGATAACAATTGGCATTCTGGTGCTGTACCGACTGGCCGCACAAATCCCGGTCCCCGGTGTGGACCGGGATGTTGTTGCCCTGGTCATGTCGGGGCAGTCGCCTGGCACAGGGTTCCTGCAGTTGTTGAACTTCCTTTCCGGGGGTACGCTGTCCAACTTCTCCATTCTGGCCATGGGGGTGTACCCCTTCATTACGGCGGAAATCATTCTGCAGGTGCTGGTCCCCATCGTGCCCCAGTGGAAGCAGCGCTTCGACGAAGACCCGCGGGAAGGTCAGCAGTGGCTGGAGAAGTGGGCGTACGTGCTTTCCGTGCCCGTGGCCGCGTTGCAGGCCATCGGGCAGATTCGGTTGTTCAGTTTCTTCGCCGGCGGCCTGCCGGTGCTGAAGAACTTTGGCTTCCAGGGGGCCAACCTGCTGCCTTCCCTGGCCATCATCATCAGCATGACGGCCGGCACCATGTTCGCCATCTGGCTGGGGCAGATTATTTCGGAATACGGCATCCGGCGGCAGGGGATTTCCCTCATCATCTTCGCGGGCATCGTGGCCCAACTGCCTTTCAATTTTGCGCAACTGGTGGGGAACACGGCCATCCCGCCGGTGACGCGGGCGATTTACGTGGCCATCGCGCTCATCGTCCTGGTGGTGACCATCTTCCTCATCGTGGTGGTCTATCAGGGCCAGCGGGTGATTCCGGTCATGTACCCGGCGCAGCGGGTTGGCCGGCGCATGTCCATGCCCGTCAAGGGGACGCTGCCCCTACCGGTGAACATGGCGGGCATGATTCCCTTGATTTTCGCCAGTTCGCTGCTGGCCCTGCCAGGCGTCATTGCCAGCATCTTCTTGGTCTCCAGGTCTGAGGTGCTTGCGAACCTGGCCATCGGCCTGCAACGGGCCTTCGACCCCGGCCAGAGCGGGTTCTATTGGTTCTCCTACTTCCTGCTGGTCGTGCTGTTCACCTTCTTCTACACCGAAGTGCTGTTCCTGCAGCAGAACTACGGCGAACAACTGCGCCGGGCCGGTGCTCGCATCCCCGGTGTGCTTCCGGGCGACCCGACCCAGCGCTACCTCACGCGGGTGTTGCGGCGGATTACCCTGGTGGGCGCGTTCTTCCTGGGCTTCATCGCCATCCTTCCGTATCTGCTCACCCTGGCCATCCCCCAGGCCAGCCAGGGCGGTTTCTCGGCCCTGATGCTGATGTCGGCTTCCGGTCTCATCATCGTCGTGGGTGTGGTGCGGGACCTGGTCTATCACATCGAGGGTGAACTCCGGATGCACGGCTACGAAGAGCGCATCCTGGTCCGCTGAGGCCCATCTCGACAAGGAGCGTCGTGCCATGGCTGCTGCGCCGTTGTTCATCGTGTTTTTGGGCCCGCCCGGCGCGGGGAAGGGCACCCAGGCCAAACGGTTGAGCCAGCGGCTCGGTCTGGCCCACATCGCTACAGGGGACCTGTTCCGGATGCATCTGCAAAACCACACCAAGTTGGGCCAGTTGGCCCAGGAGTACATGAAGAAGGGCGAACTGGTCCCCGATAGCGTGACCATCGCCATGGTGGAAGAGCGGTTGAAGGAACCGGACACCGCGGCCGGTGCGATTTTCGACGGTTTCCCCCGCACCCTGGCCCAGGCCGAGGCCCTGGACGCGTTGCTGGCCGAACACGGCGCGCGGGTCAATGCGGCCATTCTGATTCAGGTGCCGGAGGCCGTGCTGGTGGAACGCTTGAGCGGGCGCCGGGTGTGCCGGGCGCAGGGCCATGTGTTCCACGTCAAGTACAACCCCCCCAAAGTGCCGGGCCGTTGCGACTACGACGGTTCGGAACTCTACCAGCGGGAGGACGACAAGCCCGAAACCGTGCGCCGGCGGATTCAGGTGTACTGGGAACAGACCGCGCCGGTCATCGAGTACTACCGCAGCCAGGGCATCCTCACGGAAGTGGACGGCAACCAGGACATCGACCAGGTCACCGAAGCCCTGCTGACCGTGATTGCGGCCCTGCAACAAGGAGGCGTGGATGCGTCGTAGCCGATTGGTCCCTGGGCTGGTCTCCCGCATCCAGCGGCGCACCTGGCGCAAGGGCATTCACCTCAAGCGGCCGGAGGAACTGGCCATCATGCGCCAGGCCGGTCGCATCAACGCGTTGGTGCTGCAGACCCTGCGGCAGGCCATTCGCCCTGGCGTGAGCGCGGCCGAACTGGACGAACTGGCCGAGAAGACGATACGGAAACTGGGCGCCCGACCCGCGTTCAAGGGGTACCCCGGCCCCTATCCGTACCCGGCCACCATCACCCTTTCCATCAACGACGAACTGGTCCACGGCATCCCGTATCCCGACAAAATCATCCGGGAGGGGGACCTGGTTTCCGTGGACTGCGGCGTCATCTACAAGGGGTACTATGCGGACGCGGCCTTTACCGTGGCCGTGGGCGAGGTCCCGCCCCTGGCCCAGGAATTGCTCCGGGTTACCAAGGAAGCCCTGGACCTGGCCATCCGCATGGCCTGGCCCGGACGCCGCACGGGGGATATTTCCGCCGCGATTCAGCAGTTCGTGGAATCCCACGGTTTCCATGTGACCCGGCAGTATACGGGGCACGGCATTGGCCGCTGGATGCACGAGGACCCGGCCGTGCCCAACTTTGGGGAACCGGGCACGGGCGAGGTGCTGCGGCCGGGTATGGTCCTGGCTCTGGAGCCGATGGTGCTGGTGGGTACGGAAGAAACCGCGGTCCTGGACGACGAGTGGACGGTGGTCTCGGCCGATGGTTCGTTGACCGCGCACTTCGAGCACACGGTGGCGGTGACGGAATTCGGGCCGCAGGTCTTGACAAAGGTGTAGGCGTGGGTAAGAGAAGAACAGGCGAGATGGCTGATGGCGGCGCACTTCGTGTAGCCAGGGTTGAGGCAGGTATGACGGTGGATTTGCGCACACGCTTGAAAGAGAAACTGGCGCGACTGGACCCTGACGTGCGCGCGGTCATCGAAGAACTGGTGGCCGAGCTGGAGCGGCAGCGGGCCATGCTGGAGCGTTTGTTGCATTTCCAGGACCTTATGGAGCGGGCGCTTGAAAACCAACGCCGCATCGTCGGCATTCTGGAGCAGTTGAACCAACTTTCCCAACGCTTTGAGGCGATGCTTCAGGACACACAGCAAACGCTGCAGGAACTGGTGAACGCCCAGGCCCGCCTCGAAGCCCGGATGACTGCCCTTGAGCAGCGTCAAGACAGGACGGAGCAGCGCCTGGACAAAGTGGAGCAGCGTCTGGACAAGGTCGAGCAGCGCCTGGACAAGGTCGAGCAACGCCTGGATAAGGTCGAGCAACGTCTGGACAAGGTTGAGCAGCGCCTGGACAAGGTCGAGCAACGCCTGGACAAGGTTGAGCAGCGCTTGGACAAGGTCGAGCAACGTCTGGACAAGGTCGAGCAGCGCCTGGACAAGGTTGAGCAGCGTCTGGACAAGGTCGAGCAACGCCTGGACAAGGTTGAGCAACGCCTGGACAAGGTTGAGCAACGCTTGGACAAGGTTGAGCAGCGTCTGGACGACCTGACCGCCACGGTGCGGCAGATGCAGCAAGAGATGGCCGAGATGCGGGCCGAGTTCGAAGACCGCTTCCAGATGCTGCACCGCCGCCTGGAGGGTATCTCCCATTCCCTGGGGTACTTCCTGGAGAACCGGGCGTTGGTGGTGCTGCCCATCTTGTTGAAGCAGGCGTACGGCATCGAGGTGGAAGGCGACCTGGAGCGCCGGTACGTGAACGTGGCGGGCAAGATGCGGCAGATTAACATCATTGGCTATGGCGTGCGGGATGGGCAGCGGCTGTTGATCGTGGGCGAGACCAAGGTCCGGCCTTCCAAGAAGGAAATCACGCGGTTCTTGAAGACCTGTCAGGGCCTGGCCGAACAGGAGGGGCTGCCCCTCTTCCCCGTAATCGTGGCCCACGACTTCCCGCCTGAGGTGCAGCGCTTCCTGGAACAGGAAGGGGTTGTGGCCGTGCCCTCCTACCGCATCGACAAACTGTGGTTCGAGCGCGGGGGAATCTGAATCCCCCTTGGCTTTTGTCCGTTCTTTGCTACAATAGCACCCTTGTGGGTTGGGAGTTCGCCAAGGAGGATTGACGATGCGAGTGCGTCCTTCGGTGAAGAAACGCTGCGCCCATTGTAAAATCGTCCGCCGTCGGGGGCGGGTGTACGTGATTTGCAAGAAGAACCCCAAGCACAAGCAACGTCAGGGGTAAGGGAGGTTTGGCATGGCGCGCATCGCCGGTGTAGACCTGCCGCGTAACAAGCGCATCGACATCGCATTGACTTACATCTACGGCATCGGCAAATCCCGTGCCAAGGAAATCCTGGCCGCGACCGGCGTGGACCCCAGCACGCGGGTGCACAGCCTGACACCTGAGGAAGTGGCCCGCATTCGGGAGTTCATCAGCAAGAACTACAAGGTAGAAGGCGACCTGCGCCGTGAAGTGCAGATGAACATCAAGCGGTTAATTGACATCGGCTGCTATCGGGGTCTGCGCCATAAGATGGGGCTGCCGGTCCGGGGGCAGCGCACCCGCACCAACGCCCGAACCCGGAAAGGCCCTCGCAAGACCGTGGCCGGACGCGGCCGACGACGTGGCGCCAAGAAGAAGTAATCCATCCCCATTTTGTGCCGACAGAGGAGGTCCCTGTCATGGCTCGTTCCGTACGTGGTGCCCGACGGCGAACCAAGAAGACGAAACGCTTTGTCCCCCGCGGGCGAATTTACATTCACGCTACCTTCAACAACACCATTGTGACCGTGACCGACGAAAACGGCAACCCCATCACCTGGGCCAGTGGCGGCACCGTGGGCTTCAAGGGCACGCGCAAGAGCACACCCTTTGCCGCGCGGCTGGCCCTGGAGCAGGCGGTCAAGGCGGCCAAGGAGATGGGCCTCAAGGAGGCCCACGTGCTCATCAAGGGGCCTGGCCCCGGCCGGGAGGCCGCCTTGCGCGCACTGATGGGCATGGATATCAAAATCCTTTCCATTTCCGACATCACGCCGATCCCCCATAACGGGTGCCGCCCGCCGAAGAAGCGGCGGGTCTGAACCCAGCCTTTCCCCCAGGGATGCGGCAGGAAGCCGGGTAATGGCGCCTGCCGCCCTGGTCACGGGGGAACGGTGGTTTGGGCTTCTTCAAATACCCCAGCGAGGAGAAACGCCACCATGGGACGATACATCGGACCGGTTTGCCGCCTGTGCCGACGCGAGGGTCGTAAGTTGTTCCTCAAGGGGGAAAAGTGCCTGTCGCCCAAGTGCCCCTTCGAACGTCGGCCGTATCCGCCGGGGCAGCATGGGCGCATGGCCGCGCGGTTGCGCCGGGGCCGCGAGTCCGACTACGCCCGGCAACTGCGGGCCAAACAGCAGGCCAAGCGCATCTACGGCGTGAGCGAACGGCAGTTCCGCCGTTACTTCGACGTGGCGCAACAGGCCCGCGGCCTGACCGGTCAGGTCCTGCTCCAACTGCTGGAGACCCGGTTGGACAACGTGGTGTACCGCCTGGGCTTCGCCCGCAGCCGGCGGGAGGCCCGGCAACTGGTCACCCACGGCCACTTCACCGTCAACGGGCGACGGACCGATATCCCGTCTTACCAGGTGCGCCCCGGGGATGTCATCGCGGTCCGGGAGGGTTCCCGCAACCGCACCTTCTTCCGGGAAATCATCCCCGCATGGGCCGAAGGGCAGAAGGTGCCCGACTGGTTGGAGCGGGACCTGGACAACCTTTCCGGTCGGGTGCTGCGCCTGCCGGAACGGGGCGACATCGATACCCAGGTGGACGAGCAACTGATCGTGGAGTTCTACTCCCGCTAAACGCCCGACCGGTGCCCCCTGGTTTTGGACCGTGTACCTGCCGCGGGGAAGGGCGCAGCCCTTCTCCCAATCTTTCGCCGGGGATGAGGTGAGGACCGATGAAGGAAACGGCCTTGATTCAGGATGTGGTGCAGGCCATCCTGTCGGAGATGGTCACGCCCACGGTGACCAAAGAACGGGCCACGGCCCAGTACGCCCGCTTCGTGGTCGCGCCTTTGGAGCGGGGCTACGGCGTGACCCTGGGCAACGCCCTGCGCCGGGTGTTGCTGTCGTCCCTGCCGGGCGCGGCGGTGACGTCCATGCGCATCAACAACATCCCCCATGAGTTCACCACCGTGCCTGGGGTGCGGGAGGACGTGCTGCAAATCATGGGCCAGGTCAAGCAGTTGCGCATCAAACTGGCCCCTGGGGTCGAAAAGGCCCAGATGTACCTGGAGGTGGAAGGCGAAGGCGTGGTCACCGCCGCGGACCTGGTCGTCCCGCCCGAAGCCGAAATCATCAACCCCGAACTCTACCTGTTCACCATCGACGACCCCGACGCCCGCATCGACATGACGCTGACCGTGGAGCGGGGCCGGGGCTTTTCGCCGGCCGAGGACCGGCGCAAGAAGATGGGTATCAACGAACTGGCCGTGGACGCGCTGTTCTCGCCGGTGCGCAAGGTCAACTTCGAGGTGCTGCCGGAACGGGTCGGGATGCGGGCCAACTACGATCGCCTGATTCTGGACATCTGGACCGATGGCACCTGGGCGCCGGAAGAGGCCCTGCAAGCCGCCTGTCAGATTCTGAGCGCCCACTTCCTGCGGGTGGCTGGCATCACCCAGGGCGTGCCCACCATGACGGAGCGGGAAGAGGAAGAAGAGGAAACCGAACTGGACCGCCGGGTCTACAAGACGCCCATCGAGGCCCTGGACCTTTCCACCCGTGTGGTCAACGCGTTGCGCCGGGCCGGGTATCTCACCATTGGCGAAGTGCTGGAGCAATTGCGGCGCAACCCCCAGTCCCTGAAGTCCATCCGCAACTTTGGGGATAAGAGCCTGCAAGAGCTTCTGGACAAACTCGTCGAACACGGTTACCTCAGCGCGGACGAACGCCCGCAGTGACGTACGCTGGTGCATCCTTTTCGGGGAGCGAAGGACCATGCGGCACTTGAAAGCTGGCAAGAAGTTGAGCCGTCGCACCGACGCCCGCAAGCAGTTGCGGCGCAACTTGATGAAGGCCCTGTTCGAGCATGGGCGCATCCGCACCACCCGGGCCAAGGCCCAGGCCATTCGGGGTGAAGTCGAGAAAATCATCACCATGGCCAAGAAGGGCAACGCTGCTGCCGAGGCCGGGGACGAGGCTGGCCGGGCCAAGATGGTGCACTACCAGCGGCTGGTGGCCGCGCGGCTGGCCGCGGACCGGAAACTGGTGTACAAAATCTTCCACGAAATCGCGCCCCGCTTTGCCGAACGCAACGGCGGCTACACCCGCATCTACAAAATCGGCCGCCGCCGCGGGGACGCAGCCGAAATGGTCATCATCGAGTTGGTGGAAGAGTAGCCCGCGGTCCGCAGTCCGCAGCCCGCTGCCCGCCGACCGCCGACTTCCGACTGCTGACTGCTGACCGCCGACTGCCGACCGCCCCCCATGGCACCTTTCCAAGCCACCATTGCCTACGACGGTTCGGGGTTCCTGGGGTTCCAGCGTCAGGCCCAGGGCCGCACCGTGCAGGCTGTGTTCGAGGAGGCCCTACGGGAACTGGGCTGGCGTGGGTCCGCCATCACCTATGCCGGTCGCACGGATACCGGGGTCCACGCCCTGGGCCAGGTGGTGGCCTTCGACCTGCCCTGGAAGCACGGCCCCGATGCCCTGCGCCGGGCTTTGAACGCCCGGCTTCCCCAGGATGTGGCCGTGTGGGACCTGCGGGAAGCGTCCGCGGGGTTTCACCCCCGCTACGACGCGCGGGCGCGGCGGTATGTGTACCGCCTTCGCCTTTCCCCCCACCGGCACCCGATACTGGATCGATACACCTGGCGGGTCTGGCCACCCCCGGACTGGCACCGGTTGACCCAGGCCACGCGGCTTCTGCCCGGACGTCGAGACTTCCGCAGCTTAGGGACGCCGACCCGAGAGGACGGGCATACCGTCCGCACCGTGTTCCACGCGGCCTGGTACGAGGTCGGCCCCGGCGAATGGGCCTTCGACATCGTGGCCGATGCCTTCCTCTACCACATGGTGCGGCGGGCCGTGGCCGTGCTGGTGGCCGTGGGCCAGGGGCGCTTCCCCCTGGATGCCTGGGCCGAAGCCCTCGCCCAACCGCCCGAAGCGCCCTTGCAGGGCCTGGCCCCGGCTTCCGGTTTGTACCTGGCTGCGGTATACTATGGCCCTTGGACGCCGCCCTCCAGCCCCGAAGCCTTTCGGCAATGGTGGCGTTTGCGCTGGTACGGCTGGCTCGAAGAAACCGCGCAGGACGGGAATTTTGCTTGAATGACCCTTTGACCGGGCCGGACGCCGGCCCCCGGATGGGCAAGGATGCTTCTCTGGAGGTGAAGTCGTGACC
>JALXBY010000230.1 GCA_026991215.1 Anaerolineales bacterium | reverse complement strand
TGCGGGAAGGGGAATGGCTTTCCCTGGACGGCACGTCGGGCCAGGTCTTCGTGGGGAAACTTCCCGCGGAGCCGCCGGCCCTGGAGACCCTGCCCGAATTGCAGACCCTGCTCGCCTGGGCCGACGACATCGCAGCCCGGCCCGACGCGCGGCCGTCCATCCACGGTGGCCCCACCCGCGGGCTGGAGGTCTGGGCCAACGCGGACAAACCCAAAGACGCGGCCCTGGCCCGAAAACTGGGCGCCCGGGGCATCGGCCTGGCCCGCACCGAGCACATGTTCTTCGAACCCGAACGCCTGCCCATCATGCGGGAAATGATTCTCGCCGAAACCGAGGCGGAACGCCGCGCCGCGCTGGAACGGCTCCTGCCCTTCCAAATCGAGGACTTCAAGGGCCTGTTCGAGGCCATGGACGGGCTGCCCATCATCATCCGCCTGCTCGACCCACCCCTCCATGAGTTCCTGCCCTCCATGGAGGAATTGCTGACCCGGGTCACCGAGGCCCGCTGCCGGGGCGAGGCGGACCCCGAAGCCGAGGCTTTGCTGGCCAAGGTGCGGGCGCTGCACGAGGCCAACCCCATGATGGGCTTGCGGGGCGTGCGGCTTTCCATCCTTTACCCCGAAATCGTGGAAATGCAGGTGCGGGCCATCTTCGAGGCCGCGTGCCAGGTCAAGAAGGCCGGCGGCGACCCACGCCCCAAGGTCATGATTCCCCTGGTGGGCCACGTCAACGAGTTGCGGGCCATTCAACCGCGGCTGAAAAAGGTGGCCCGGGAGGTCATGGAAGCCCACGAGGTCGAGGTGCCTTACCAGTTCGGCACCATGATCGAAGTGCCCCGGGCCGCGCTCACTGCAGGGGACATCGCGCAGGTAGCCGAGTTCTTCTCCTTCGGCACCAACGACCTGACCCAGATGACCTTTGGCTTCAGCCGGGACGACGCGGAGCAGGGCTTCCTGTTCGCCTACATTGAGAAGGACATCCTGCCGGCCAACCCCTTCCAGACCCTGGACGTGGATGGCGTGGGCCGGCTGATGGAAATGGCCGTGGCGGCAGGCCGCGCGGCCCGACCCGGGATGAGCATTGGGATTTGCGGCGAACACGGCGGCGACCCCGCGACCATCCACTTCTGCCATCGCATTGGCATGGACTACGTGAGTTGCTCGCCGCTGCGGGTGCCCGTGGCGCGTATGGCCGCGGCTCATGCGGTGTTGAGCCGCCAGGGCTGAAGGCCGGGAACCCTGGTGCCCGGCTCAGGACTTTTGCCTTTTGTGGTAGGCTTGCGTCCATCACAGTAGGCGATAATTCACTTTTTTGGGGGAGGGCACTGCCCTCCCCCTGAGAACGCATCGCGCTTCGTGTAGCCATAATCCAAAGGGCGGATTTCGTGTAGCCAATAATATGCAAAACACCCCCGGCCAGGGCACGGGCCGAACTTCGTCCCGCCGTATCCAACGCGTACCTTCCAACTTGCGGTAACATCGGTACCCCTGGCCACAGGCGCGGTTTGCAATCCATCCCAAGAGGAGGTGGCATGAGGACCCTCTCCCTGGTACAGGCCCTGGCTTTGCCGCAGCCCCTGGTTGCTGCTTTCGTGGGGGCAGGGGGGAAGTCCCGGGCCATGTTCACCCTGGCCGAGGCCCTTGCGCCCCCTGTGCTGATGACCACCACCACGCATCTTGCCCTGGAACAGGCCCGCTGGGCCGAGGAGCATCTGGCCTTTGGCCCGGACGACGACCTGCCGGCCCAACTCCCTGCCCGGCGTTTGCTTTTGACCGGCCCCCGGCAAGGGGACCGATGGTCCGCACTGCCCGAAGCGCTGTGGCCCCGGTTGCTGGCCCTGGCCCGCGATGGGGTGCCCCTGCTGGTCGAGGCCGACGGCGCGGCCCGCAAGCCCCTTAAGGCCCCGGAGGAACACGAGCCGGCCTTGCCGCCGGGGGTTACGGCCGTGGTCACCGTGGCCGGTCTGGACCCCTTGGGTCATCCTCCCACTGCCGAACGGGTGCATCGGCTGCCCCGATTTCTGGAACTGGCCGGGCTGACCCCGGACGACCCCATAACCCCCCAGGCCCTGGCGCGCGTGTTGGCCCATCCCCAAGGGGGGCGCAAAGGCATCCCGGAAGACGCGGCTTGGCGCGTGCTCCTGGTTGCAGAGACGGACGAGGCCCTGGCCTGGGGCAGACCGGTGGCCGAAGCCCTGTGGAAACACTGGTTCGGGACGCGGGTTGTGGTCGCGCGGGGCCATGCACGACGCCTGGAACCCCGGGCCGTCTTCACCCCCGTGGCCGGCATCGTCCTTGCGGCCGGGCCTTCCCATCGCATGCAGGGGCAGGTCAAGGTGCTCCTGCCGGTGGAAGGGGAGCCCATGGTCCGCCGCGTCGCGCGCACTGCACTTCTGGCCGGGCTGGACCCGGTGGTGGTCGTCGTGGGCCATGAGGCCGAAGCCGTTTCCCAGGCTCTGGCCGACCTGCCCGTCCGCGTGGTACACAACCCCCACTGGGCCGCGGGGCAGAGCACGTCGGTCCGGGCCGGGGTCGAGGCCCTGCCGCCTGAAGTGGGGGCCGCGGTGTTCCTGCTGGCGGATATGCCTTTGGTGACCCCGACCCTGGTTCAGGCTTTGGTGGACGTGCACGCGCGCACCTTAGCCCCCATCGTCGCGCCCATGGTGGACCAGCGCCGTGGCAACCCCGTGCTCTTCGACCGAAGCACCTTCGCGGACCTGCTGGCCCTGCAGGGCGATATGGGCGGCCGGCTTCTCCTGCAAAAACACCGGGTCCTGGGCCTCCCCTGGTTTGACGAAACCACCCAGTTGGACGTGGATACCCCCGAAGACTACCAGCGGGTGCTGCAGGTCTTCTTGCAATGAAGAAGGGGGCCGGGAGCGGCCCCCTTCTTTTACTGCTGGATTTCCTCCAGGGCTGGAGGTACGTCCGGCGGGACGATTTCGTCGATGCGGGGTTCCAGGTCCGCCTGTTGCTTGCCCGGAATCACGATGTTGTACTGTTCCAGCAGGTAGTTCAGGGTTACCGGCTCGGTGGTCAGGGGTTGGGTGTCATTGGCCGAGCGGAGCACAAGGGTGAAGTACACCTTCCGGTCCATCAGGTACTTGAGCACCAACGCGTCCTGCGGTTTGACGATAAGGGTGACCACGTCCGGTGGGGTTTCTGGGGTTGGCGCCTGGCCACCGGGCGGGATGGGTTGTTGGGCCGGCGGTTGCGCCTGTGGTTCTCCTTCCTCCTCGGCCGAGGGCTTGCGGACCTCAGGCTGCGTCAGGGGGAAGGTGCCCAGATACAGCACCTGGGCGTCCGAAATGATCATCTGGGTAATCAACCGGGGGCGCTGGGGCTCCGAAGGTACCGCATAGAGGGGGTAGTCCTGCCCCACCACCCGGCCAATGGTGCCCTGGCCTGGCACCACCTGGTACACCGGCGAGGTAGGAATGCCTTCTTGGACCTGCTGTTGCAGCAGGGCCGATTGGTTGGGCAGTTTGGTCTGAAATTCGGGGTCCAAATCGATGAAGGCCAGGGTAACCAGCACGCCAACCTGGTCGCCGGGGCGGATGCCGTAGGCCACGCTCCCGATGCGGGTAATGGGGATGGAGATGGCCACGTACCCTGGGGGGATGTTCAGGGAAGCCAGGGAGCCGGTTCGGGCCAGTTCAGCCGGGGTTTCGGCCAGGTCGCCCTGGGTCAGAAAGATGCCCTTAGGCAGGTCCCGGGCCGCCAGTTTGCCGATGGCGTCTTTCGGGTCCAGGATTTGCCCTTCGATGGCCGCGGGGACCTCAACGGTGGTCACCATCTCCTCGGTAATCCGTTGCCCGCGAGCGATATCCTGGGTGGTGACCACGACCTGAACCATGGGCACGGGTGTGGGTTGGGCCTGGGGGCCGGGCTGCCCTGCCCCGCGGAAGCGGATGTACAGCAACCCGCACAGGCCCAGGAGCAGGAACGATAGAATCAGAATAAGGATCAGTCGTACAACCCGCATGGCGACCTTGCTCCGCGTACGAGGATGGCCCCATTATACCGCGTATAGCCTGGCCCGCGTGTCTTCCCCCATAGCGCAGGGTTTCTACTAAATGCAGGGGCTTCCCCATCCGGTGGCCCTGGCAACATCCTTTCGCCTGGGAGGTGTTCTGTGGCCGTACAAGCCCATACCGCGCCTGTGGACGACAAGCGGGAAATCTTCGGCTGGGCCATGTACGACTGGGCCAACTCCGCTTTCAGCACCACGGTGGTTACGGTCTTCTTGGGGCCGTATCTCTCCAGCCTGGCGGCCGAGGCCGCCAAAGCCTACCCCGACGGCATGGTGCGCCTTGCGGGCATCCCCATCGCGCCGGATTCCTTCTTTCCCTACTGCGTCTCCCTTTCCGTGTTCCTCCAGGTGACCTTTTTGCCCATCCTGGGCGCGATTGCCGATTATTCCCACCTGCGTAAGCGCATGATGCAGGTGTTTGCCACCATCGGCGCGCTGGCCACCATTGCCCTGTTCTTCGTGACCCAATCCCTGTGGTGGCTGGGCGGGTTGCTCTTCATCATCGCGAACCTGGCCTTTGGCGCGGCCGTGGTGTTCTACAACGCCTACCTGCCCGACATCGCCAGCCCGGAGAACCGGGACCGGGTCTCGGCCTTCGGCTGGGCCTTGGGCTACCTGGGCGGCGGCCTTTTGCTCCTCTTCAACCTGATTTTCTTCATGGCCCGTGAGCGGTTGGGTATCCCTACGGACCTGGCCGTGCGCATCAACCTGGCTTCGGCCGGGGTGTGGTGGCTGGGCTTTTCCTTCATCACGTGGGCGCGGTTGCGCTCCCGGCATCCCCGCCGCCGGCTGCCCCCTGGGGAAAGTTACCTGACCGTCGGCTTCCGGCAGTTGTGGCATACCTTGAAGGAACTGCGGAAGTTCCCGGAAACCCTGAAGTTCCTGCTGGCCTACTTCCTGTACAACGATGGCATCCAGACCGTGCTGGCCGTGGCCGCGGTGTTCGCGGCCGCACCCGTGGCCCGGGGCGGGGTGGGCATCGACCAGGAGACCCTGACCCTGGTGATTCTGGTAATCC
>JALXBY010000229.1 GCA_026991215.1 Anaerolineales bacterium | reverse complement strand
TCACTACAACAGCGTCATCCAGGGCAAACCCGCGGCCACCATCGACCAACTCCCCCTGGAATGGTTCTTCAGCGACGGCGTGGTGCTGGACATGACCCACAAGACCAAGGGCAACCCGGTCACCGTAGAGGACCTGCAACAGGCCCTGGACCGCATCGGGTATACCCTCAAACCCCTGGACATCGTCCTCATCCACACGGGGCAGGATAAGTACTACAACGCGCCCGATTACGTCTTCCGGGGACCGGGTGTGACCCCGGAAGCCACCATCTGGCTTTACGAGCAAGGCATCCGGGTCATGGGCATCGACGCCTGGAGTTGGGACGAACCCCTGGACCTGCAGGCCAAGAAGGCCCTCCAGCCCGGTCGGCCGGGCATCTTCTGGGCCGCCCACCAGGTGGACCTGCCCTATGCCCAAATCGAACGCCTGGTGAACCTGGACAAACTCCCGCCCTTTGGTTTCAAGGTGGCCTGCTTCCCCCTGAAGATTCAGGGCGGCAGCGCAGGCCCGGCCCGCGTGGTCGCCATCCTGGACGATGCCAGCACACCGCGCTGAGCGGGGGTCGTTCTCGCCCGCTATACGTCACGGCAAATTCGGGTTCTTGGGCGCCCAGGTCAGGTACGTAATGACCAAATGCGGTGTGCCGCGCTGTACGTAGAAGCGCTGAATCACCAGCGCGCCCACCCGCTTTTCGTTGGTGGTGAAGCAGTACACCCAACCGATTTTGTTCTGGGGATTGAGAATCGCGTTGGTCACCCCATCGTAAGGCGCGTAGTAGCAGGTATCGAACATGGGCGGCCACTCGTAGGTACGCACGAAGAAGACGTGGTCTCCCACGTGGCCCAGGCCCTGGTCGTTGGGGCCGTTGTACCCGTATTCCACTTCCACCTGGCCGTCGTCGAAGTTGACCAGTTGGCCGGGGGTGAGGTCCACCGTGCGGTAAGCGAAGAGCAGCGCGCCGCGGAAGGGCGTTGGCGAAGGGATGGGCGTGGGCGTGGGCACGGTGACCCGCAGGGTCATCGGCCCGTTTACCAGCGGGATGACCTGGCCGTCGCCGGTCATCAAACCCCAGCGGCCCTGGGATTCCCCAAACTCCTGGGGCGCGGTGAACTGCAACGTAATCCGCACCTGCCCGCCGGGCGGCACCGGGGTAGGCAGGGGTACCTGCCGCGTCCGGGCCAGGGTCGAGCCGGGCGCAATGGCTAAGATGAGTTTGCCCTCCCATGGGCACGCGCCCCGGTTCTCCACCACCCAGACGTGGTTCTGCGGGCCTTTGGGGGCCAGGGTGTAAACTGCGTCGTTCCCCTCAAGCACGCGGCCAGCCAGGCAGGCCGCGGTGGGCGTCCAGGTAGGGCTTGGGGTCGGTGGGGGTGTTGGCGTAAAGGCCTGGGCCCACACCTGGGGTTGGGGCAGGGCCGCCGGCCCTGGATTCGCCGACCGGGCCTGGGTACAGGCTGCGGCAAACAGCCCAAGCCAGAGGGCCAAAAAGCCTGTCGTCCACCACCGCATGGAGGCTATCCTTCCCTTTGAAGATGGTTGCTCGTCGGCGGTTTGGGTTCAGGGAGCAAGTATACCCATCCACCGCCTGCCCGATGGCGTAGTTAAGGAATGACCGTTGCTGCTCACAAGCGGTTCGCCCCTTGCCCACCTGGTGGGCCATCTCCTGTTTGGAGGGAGTGCCATGGCGGTCCGTATTTCTCCACGGGAAATCACCCCGGAGCACGTGTACCTGAACCGTCGCGCCTTCCTCAAGGTCGCGGGAAGCGCGCTTCTCACGGGTACCCTGGCTGCATGTGGGGTGCAGCCGCAGACGCAAACCCCGGCCCGCACCCCCGTGCCGGGTAAGACCGACGAGTTGGGGGACCCCATCACCCCTTACGAAATCACCAGCAACTACAACAACTACTACGAGTTCAGCACCGACAAGCGCGCGGTGGCCCGGCTGGCCAAGGACTTCCCCACCGACCCCTGGACCATCGAGGTGACCGGGCTGGTCAAGCGGCCCTTCAAAATCGGGCTGGAGGACCTGTTGCGGGCGTTCCCCCAGGAGGAACGCATCTACCGGCTCCGGTGCGTGGAGGGCTGGTCCGTGGTGGTGCCCTGGCAGGGCTTCCCCCTGGCCAAACTGCTGGCCCGGGCGGAACCCACGTCGGAAGCCCGGTACGTGCGGTTCGTTTCCATCTACAAACCTGAGGCCATGCCCGGCCAGCGGAAGTACCGGACCTTCCCCTGGCCGTACACCGAGGGGCTGCGGCTGGACGAGGCCATGCATCCCCTGACCATCCTGGCTACGGGCATGTACGGCAAACTGCTGCCGCCCCAGAACGGCGCGCCGGTGCGTTTGGTGGTGCCCTGGAAGTACGGCTTCAAGAGCATCAAGGCCGTGGTGAAAATCGAACTGGTGGCCACCCAGCCCAAGACCTTCTGGAACACGGTCGCGCCCCACGAGTACGGCTTTTACGCCAACGTCAACCCCAACGTGCCCCATCCCCGTTGGTCCCAGGCCACGGAGCGGCGACTGGGGGAATCGGGCCGGCGGCCCACGTTGATGTTCAACGGGTACGAGGAAGAAGTGGCCTACCTGTACAAGGGGATGGACCTGCGGGAGAACTACTGATGGCCCGGCACCCTGCCCGTTGGTTCCGGTGGCTTGGCCATGGCATCGCCTGGACCCCCCTGGCCTGGTTGCTGCTGGAGGCCTACCTGGGGCGCTTGAGTCCGAACCCCATTCAGGACTGGACCCAGCGGACCGGCCGGGGGGCGCTATATCTTTTGACCCTGAGCCTCGCGGCCACGCCCCTTTCCTGGCATCCCCGCCTGCGCTGGATTCGCCCCTGGCGTCGCACCTGGGGGCTGTATGCCTTCGCGTATGCGGTGCTGCACGTGTACCTGTTCGTGGGCGTGGACTACGGCTGGCGGTGGGACTGGCTCTGGCAGGAAATCCTGAGCCAGAAGCCGTACATCTGGTGGGGCCTGGTCGCCCTGTTGATTCTCACGGCCCTGGCCGCGACCTCGCCCAAGGCGGTGGCCCGCCGCCTGGGGGCCCGCCGCTGGAAGGCCCTGCACCGCCTGGTGTACCTGGCCGCGGTCCTTGCGGTGTGGCACGCGGCCCAGGCGGTCAAGGGCAACGTGCTGGCCCTGCGGGGGGATATCTACCGACCGGTGGCCGTGGGCCTGGTGGTGGGTGCCTTGCTCCTGGCCCGTGTGGTGCGTCGCGGGCTGCGGCATCGCGCCTTCGTCCGCTTCGTCAAAAAACGCTTCGCGACCTCGCCGCCCCCTTGAACCCGGTGGAATAGCCTTGAACCAGCAAGCAAGACGCCGGGCCTAAGCCAGGCCCGGCGTTTTTCCCTGGTGTGCATGGCCCTTGCGCCTCAGTTTCTTGGGGAATGGGGAAGCCCAGGGCCGCCGCGTTCAGACCATCTTGGGGCCCTTGGGACCGGAGGCCGCGGCCAGCGGTTCATAGGTGGGTTCTTCCGGCGGCGTCGGCGCGGTGCGGCTGGCCACGTGCCCGTTGCGGGGATGCACCGTGCTCCGGGCTGCGCTGTACCCGCTGGCGCTCGCGAGGCGGCTGGTGGTGCGCACCGGGCTGGGCCGGGCCGCAGTGGGCCGGGGCGTGGGCACCCGCTGCTTCCCCCAATGCCAGTCGAACAGCCGCGGGCCGGTCATCACGATGGTGCCGATGAGCAGTACCCGCACCAGCCACACCATCAGGGCCACGAACACAGGCACGATGGTCAGCAAGGTCTTGCGGCCCAGGATGCCGGTCCCCTGGGGTGCGTGCTCCAGCAGGGCCACGCTGACGCCCCACCAGGTGAGCAGCGCGTTCATGGAAGCCGCCAGGAACCAGGCGCCGAAGAGGTACCAGGTCTCCGTGCTTTCCTCGCCCGTCTCGTCCGGTGTGAACAGACGGGCGATGCCTGCGAAATCAATGCCGCAGAACGCGATGGCCAGAATGATGGACCAGCGCAGGCCCAGGAAGGAGAGGTCCCCCAACAAGTCGTTGAGCGCGAACTCCGTGGTGCTGAAGTTGAACATCTCGAAGGCCAGCAACGCAATCAGGACCATGCTGCCCAGGAACATCCCCTGATGAAAACGTTTCTTCATGAGTCGCATGACCGACCTCCTGCGCGAGAGGGATGGGTTTGGGTGCCTCCCATCTTAGAACATTTGTTCTAAAGCGTCAAGGGTCACGCCTGGAATGCGGACCGGTACAATTCCGCCATCGCGGGAAGCACCCCTGCAGGGGAGGCCTTGCATGCATCTGTGGGAAGCCTGGAAAGCCCATGGCCCCTGGTTGTTCGACCGTGCCCAACGGGTGGCCGTGGCCCTCTACCTGGTCGGGTTGTTCGCGCTCCATGTGGGGCTGATTGGGATGTGGGCCGTGGAGCACCACCGCTGGGCCATGGGGGATTGGCTCATCAACTACCAGGGCGGTTTCGTGCGCCGGGGTCTGTTGGGTGAGGTGTTCTACCGCCTGGCCCTGGCAAGCCGCGCCGACCCCGTGTATTGGGTGGCCGGGGTGCAGGTCGTGGCCCTGGCGGTCTATTTCACGGCCGCGTTCCTGGCCCTGCAGCATCAGCGGGACTGGCGCCCATACTGGCTTTTGCTCGCGTCGCCGTATCTCTTCGCCTTTTCCCTCATGGACCCCCAGGGTGGGATGCGCAAGGAAATCCTGTTCCTGGCGCTGCTGGCCTGGCTGGTGCAGCGCAGCCTGCGCGCGCCCCAACGGGTGGAAGCCCGGACGCTGGGCGTGCTGGCCGGGTTTCCGCTCCTTGTGCTTTCCCATGAGATGTTCTTCCTGTACCTGCCCTATGTGCTGGTGCCCCTCGTCTACGTGCAGGGGGGCCGCATCCGTCGGGGGAAGTTGTTTTGGACCCTGCTGGCCGCCAATTTCCTTGCCTTTGCCGCCGCGGTGATGGCCAGGGGTACGCCCGAACAAACGGCCCGGATTGTCGCTTCCCTCCAGCAGTTTTACCCGTGGAAGCCCCAGGGCGCGCTGGGGTACCTGGCCATGCCCGTGCAGTGCCTCCTGTGCCGGGCCACGCCGGGGCGGATTGCCCTGTTCCTACGGGGCTTTG
>JALXBY010000228.1 GCA_026991215.1 Anaerolineales bacterium | reverse complement strand
GCGCACCGCCGACTGCCGACTACTGACTGCCGACTGCTGACTGCCGACTGCCGACTGCCTGTCTCACCACCTCAGCGCTATGTTATCATTCCCCAACGTCGGCGCAATCCGTGAGTTTGCCATCCCCCGGCCAGGAGCAAGCCATGTTGGACCTGACCATCCACCCCGAAGGGTTGAAGCACGCGGTGCAGCGGGCACGCGAGCGCAACCTGATTCTGCCCACCTTCGCCCAGATGCAGAACCCGGACTTGATTCCCCCCGAAATCAAGGAAGAGTTGCGGAGCATCGGCCTGTGGGAGGTGCATCCCCGGAACCTGTTCCGCATCACCTGGCACAACGAGCCCGTGCCCCATGGCGGCGGGTTCGGCCCGGTGAACGTGCTGGAGTTCCCGCCGGCCCTCACCGGTGTGCCGGCCCGCATCCTCGCGCTGGTGGGGAAGTGGTTCCCCACGGGCGCGCACAAGGTGGGCGCGGCCTACGGCGTGCTGGTCCCCCGGCTGGTTACCGGCCAGTTCGACCCCACCCGGCACAAGGCGGCCTGGCCTTCCACGGGCAACTACTGCCGGGGCGGGGCCTTCGACTCCCGGCTCCTGGGCGTGCACAGCATCGCCATCCTGCCCGAAGGCATGAGCCAGGAGCGCTTCCAGTGGCTCGCGGACATGGCCGACGAGGTCATCAAGACGCCCGGCACCGAGGCCAACGTCAAGGAAATCTTCGACAAGTGCAAGGAACTGCAGGCCCAGGACCCCGACGTGGTCATCCTCAACCAGTTCGACGATTTCGGCAACTACCTGTGGCACTACGCGGTCACGGGCCGGGCCATGGAGGAAGTGCTGGAAACCCACCTGCGCGCGGGGGAGCGCTTCCGCGGGCTGTGCCTGACCACGGGTTCGGCCGGCACCATCGCCAGCGGGGATTACCTCAAGCCCCGCTTCCCTGAGATGAAAATTGCGGCCGGTGAAGCCCTCCAGGTGCCTACCCTGATGATGAACGGCTACGGCGAGCACCGCATCGAAGGCATCGGCGACAAGCACGTGCCCTGGATTCACAACGTCAGAAACACCGACCTGGTCATCGACGTGGACGACGAGGCCGTGGTGCGCCTGGCCCGGCTCTTCAACGAACCGGCAGGCCGGGCTTACCTGGTCGCCCAGGGCGTGCCCGAGGACGTGGTGGCCCGGCTGGACCTGCTGGGTTTTTCCGGCATCGCCAACCTCATCATGAGCATCAAGTTCGCCAAGTACTTCGAGTTAGGTTCCGAGGACGTGGTGCTCACCGTGCTCACGGATTCCATGGAACTCTACCAGAGCCGCTTGCGGGAGATGCGGGAACGGTTCGGCGAGTACACCGAACGGGATGCGGCCGCGGACTTCGCCCGTTACCTGCAGGGTCTCACCACGGACCACGTCCTGGAACTGCGCTACCCCGAACGCAAGCGCATCCACAACCTCAAGTACTTCACCTGGGTGGAACAGCAGGGCAAGGACGTGCGGGAACTGGACGCGCAGTGGTACGACCCCAACTACTGGAAGCGCATCCAGGAACTGGTGTCGCAAATCGACGCGCTCATCGAGGAGTTCAACGCGCGGGTCCGGGGTCGCGACACAGGGGGCCGTTGACTTCCCTTTCCCCAAGTAGCCAACGTTGACCTTGATGGCGGCCATGTGGACGGACATCCGCTACCACGTCCATCTGCACACGATTTTCTCTGATGGGTTCGGCACCTATCGGGAAGTGCTGCACGCCGCGGCCCGCAGCGGCCTGCACGCGGTCAACATCACCGACCATAACATCCTGCCCCAGGAAGTGGAGGGGTACTACACCGTCAACGGCCGGCGGGTGCTGCTTTTGGTGGGGGAGGAAATCCACGACCGGGTGTACGGCGGCCGCGGTTCGGGGCATCTCCTGGCCCTGGGCGTGCAGCGGGACGTGGCGCCCGAGACCGATTTCGTCACGCCCCAGACCATGATCGACCGGGTGCGGGACGCGGGAGGCCTGGCCTTCATCGCGCATCCCATCGACGTGCCCGTGCCTTACCTCAACGAGCGGGAGTACTCCTGTCGGGACTGGCAGGTGCAGGGCTACCATGGCATCGAACTCTGGAACGCGATGACCGAATTCAAGCGGCGGATGCAGCCCGGCCCCTTTGCCCTGGCCTTTTACCTGCTCTTCTTCCCCCTGATTGCTCGGCGGCCCCTGCCCGAAACCGTACGCTTGTGGGATGACCTGCTCCGCCAGGGCCGTCGCGTGCTGGTCCTGACCGGCTCGGATGCCCATGCCTATCGCCGTCGCCTGGGTCCGGTGTGCCTGCGCATCTTCGCCTACGAACGGCATTTCCAGACCCTGAACATGCACGTGCTCCTGGATGGCCCCCTGACCGGCGACTTCCACCAGGACAAAGCCCGGTTGCTCGCGGCCCTGGCTGCAGGGCACGCATACATCGGCCACGACCGGCTGGCCCCGCCAGAGGGCTTCCGCTTCTGGGCCACAGGTCCCTGGGGCACCGCGATGATGGGCGACGTCCGTCCCCTGGAAGGCCCGGTCACCCTGCACGCGACGCTGCCTTACAAGGCCCGCGTTCGGCTGGTTCACAACGGCCGGGTGCTTCACACCTGGCGCTGGACCAACACCCTGCGCTGGACCGTGCGGGAGCCGGGCGCGTACCGGCTGGAGGCCTTTCGCTTTTATTGGGGCCACTGGCGGGGCTGGATTTACAGCAATCCGATTTTCTTGGTCGATGGTCGATGGTCGTTGGTCGATGGTTGATGGTCGATGGTCGATGGTCGTTGGTCGTTGGTCGATGGTTGATGGTCGGTGGTCGATGGTCGTTCGTTGGGGGTTGGTGGGTGATGGCCGGCAGCCGATAACCGACAGCCGATAGCCGGTCGTTGCGGACCGCGCACTGCGCACTGCGGACTGCACACTGCCGACTGCGGACTGCCGACCGCCGACCACCAACGCCCATTCTGGGGGCGCGCGATGGAGGAACTCAAGCGGCGCATCCTGCAAGAGGGACGGCACCTGGGCCAGGGCATCCTGAAGGTGGACGCCTTCCTCAACCACCAGGTAGACCCTCAACTCATGATGGCCTGCGGCCAGGAGATTGCCCGGCGTATGGTCCATTTGCAGCCCACCAAGGTGTTCACTGCGGAAATCTCCGGCATTGCGCCGGCCCTGACCACGGCCTACGTCCTGGGCGTGCCTTTGGTCTTTGCGCGCAAGCACAGGCCGGTCACCCTGCCGCCTGATGCCCTGCACGTGCAGGTGCCCTCACCTACCAAAGGCGGCCTGGCCGACCTGTGGCTTTCCCCCGAATGGATGCACCCCGAGGACCGGGTGCTCATCGTGGACGATTTCCTGGCCAGTGGCCGGACCATCCTCGCCCTGGCCAGACTGGTCCGCATGGCCGGCGCCCAGGTGGTCGGGGTGGCCGTGCTCATCGAGAAGGTCTTTCAAAACGGCCGGGACGCCCTGCAGCCCTTGGGCGTCCCGGTGCTTTCTCTGGTCCGCATTGCCCGCTTTGAAGGTCCCCACGTGGTCTTTGCCGAATAACCCGTTGCCTTCACCCCCACAGCAGGTGCACGGCCAGGAACCGTTCGATCTGGCGGTACATGTCCTCCAGGGTTTCGGGCTGGCGGAAGCCGTGGCCCTCGCCGGGGTAACGGCGGTAGAGCAGGGGCACCCCGCGCTGCTGCAGCGCCTGGGCCAGCCGGTCGGCCTGGTCCGGGGGCACCACCTTGTCGTCTTCCCCCTGGAAGAGGGCCAGGGGCGTGCGGATTTCCTGGGCGTGGAACAGGGGCGACCAGGCCCGGTACCTGGCCGCGGCCTGGGGCAGGGGGCCGATGAGGGTATCCAGATACCGCCGTTCGAACTTGTGGGTATCCTGGGCTAAGGCAAAGAGGTCGGTGACCGGGTACAGCGCGATGCCCACCTGGTAGACCTCAGGGTAACGGATGAGCACGTTGAGCACGGTGTAGCCGCCCGCGCTCCCGCCCATGATGGCCAGCCGTTTGGGGTCGGCCAGGCCGGTCTGGGCCAGGTGGCGGGCCAGGCTGACCGCGTCCTCCACGTCCACTTCGCCCCAGCGCCCGTAGAGGGCCTTCATGTAGCGCCGGCCGTAGCCCGTGGACCCCCGGTAGTTGAGTTCCACATAGGCGTAGCCCAACCCGGTGAACAGGGCGGCCTGGGGGTTGAAGTTCCACACCCGTTGGGAGGTAGGCCCGCCGTGGATGCTCACCACCGCAGGCGGCGGCGTGCCCCAACGGTTGCAACAGGGCGGGTAGTAAAGCGCGTGCAGCCGGAAGCCTTCCGGCCCCTCCCAGGTCAGGGGCTGGACCTGGGGTAGGGCTTCTCGCGGCAGGCTTTCCGTCGCGGTGCGCGCGAGCACGGTCCACCGGTCGGTTTCAGGGTCCCAGACCACGAGGCGTTCGGGAATCTGGGGGGAAGAGGCCAGGAACGCGACCTGGCGAGGCCCCAGCGCGGCGGGCTGGCGCAGCCAGGTGTAGTCCTGGGGCGTGCGGCGCTGCACCCCATCCGTAAGGTGGACCAGGAGGATGTGGGCGCGGCCCGCCTGGTTCTCCAGGAGCACCAGCCGCTGGTCGTCGAGCCAGGTGTAGGCCCGCATCCCCTGCGCCCAGGCCGGTGGTATGAGGGCCGTGCCCTCGACCAGGGTGCGGGTCTGGCCGGTTTCCAGGTCGTGGAGCACCAGGGCGTCCCATTCCCCCTGCGCGGTCAGGTAGGCCAGGTAGCGACCATCGGGCGAGAAGGTGGGCTGGAAGACGGGGGTATCCGCATCTCCGGCCAGGTGGCGGGGGGAATGCAAGCGGCCCTGGCCCCAGCGGGCCAGCATCAGCCGGGTTCCGTCCCAGGGCATTTGGGGAAAGTCCCATTCCACCCAGGCCACGAAGCGCATCTGGGGGTGCCAGGCGGGTTGCATGTAGAAGTCCGCGCCCTGGGCCAGGATACCGGGCCATTGGTTGCCATCCGCGGGCACCCCGGCCAGGACGTCTTTGTCCTCGTAGGTGTGCACGGCCAGTACCCAGGTGCCGTCGGGGGAGACGGTGGGCGCGGCCCAGCCGCCGAACGCGGGGGTGATGGGC
>JALXBY010000227.1 GCA_026991215.1 Anaerolineales bacterium | reverse complement strand
GTGCCCACTTCATCGAGTTGTGCCAGCAGCGGCGCATCCCCCTGCTCTTCTTGCAGAACATCACGGGCTTCATGGTGGGCAAGGAGTACGAGGCCGGGGGCATCGCCAAGGACGGCGCGAAAATGGTGCACGCGGTGGCCAACGCCACGGTGCCCAAAATCACCGTCATCATCGGCGGCTCCTTCGGCGCGGGGAACTACGCCATGGCCGGCCGGGCCTATCAACCCCGCTTCCTCTGGACCTGGCCCAACAGCCGCATCAGCGTGATGGGCGGCGAGCAGGCGGCCAACGTGCTGCTCACGGTCAAGGAAGACCAGCACAAGCGGGAAGGCAAGCCGCCCTTCACCCCCGAAGAGGCCGAGGCCTTCAAGAAGCCCATCCTGGAGAAGTACGAGCGGGAGGGCAACCCCTACTACGCCACGGCCCGCCTGTGGGACGACGGCATCTTAGACCCCGCGGAAACCCGGGACGTGCTGGGCCTGGCCCTGGAAATCGTGCTCAATTCCCCCTACGAGGAAGGTCATTTTGGGGTGTTTCGGATGTGAGGGGCGCGGTGCGCAGTCCGCAGTGCGCGGTGCGCGGTGTGCTGTGCGGGGTGTTGGTGGGGAGGTGGAGCCATGCGAAGGGAAAGGATATATCAAAGTTTGGTATGGGGTGCGGTCTTTCTTTATGCGTTCAACGAGTTTGTATTACAGCCTTATTTCCCTTCCTTACTCGCAGGAAAACTTAGTGATTTTGCATGGCTCTTCTTTGCTCCGGTGGTCGTATACGCCTTGTTCAAGACCTTCTTTCCAACACGCATATTTCGTCATGCCGATATTTATATCTGGGGAGCAATCGGGGGCGGATTTATCCTGGTCAAAGTCAGCCCGTCGATAAACCAACTTGTGAACGCATACTTGTGGGGTATCACATTACATATCGTCTTAGATCCTACCGACATTGTAGCGATCGTAGCGTTGGGCCTGAGTTTTTGGCTCTTTCGCTTTTCCAAAGAAAATTTTCTGGTCAGCCGCCGATTTGCGTTCGCTTTGGGTGGACTTACGCTCCTGTTAACACTGGCTGACGTGGCTGCTCCTGATTATGGTATTGCATGCCTTAGGGTAACCGATCAGGGCATTGTCGCTTCTTCAGCGTATGCAAGTTATATTAGCCAAGATGGTGGGGAATCCTGGCATAGATATGAAGATACAAGTCCGTGCATTAATCCGCGTCTCCCACAAGAACCCAAGGTAATCATGGATGAAAATCTTTCCGTCCGTTTCGCGCCCGGACAACCCATTGAAATCTCTACAAAACCGGGGGAATGGCGGGTCGAGTACCCGCTTCGTCCCGCATCAGGCGCACAACGGATGTACTATGCTCGTTTCCATCCTGGAAACCCCCATGTTCACCAGGGCCCCTTAGATGCTGTAATCGACCCCAAATCTGGAAACGTGATTTTTGCGATGGGCCACGAAGGTATCTTGATTCGAAAAGCCAACGGCGTATGGGTATGGCGTGCGGTGGGTCCCTACTTTCGTGTTCAAAACCCAGGTCTAAAATTGCATGAGATGCTTTGGGGAGAAATGGTTTTATCCCTTTCTGCCGCTTTGCTGTCCCTTATTGGGCTTGGCAATTGCGCAAGATATAAATCCCGGTGGGCGCGAATCGCTTCTTATGGAATCATTCTGTACGCTTGGTTCTTGTTTATTGTTACCATGTACTTTTTCCCGCCCGCGCTACAAAATAAATATGGAATAAAACTGATAGAGTTACTTGTTTGGGCGACAGCAGGAACAAGCATGATGGCTGCGCTGTTTGTATTCCCCAAAAGCCCTTGCGTTACCGGGAAAAGCCTTATTTACATTGTGATATTTTCGATACTATTTTTTGCCCCCTATGTGCTGTGGTTTGAAGGCATGCTTCAAAATTACAATGTCGCTACAATCCTGTCGTTCATGCTTTTAGGGCTGTCGGTCGTGTGGAGACATCAAAGCGTCAGCCCCCCTAAAATCTCAAAAGGTGCCGAACGTTAGATTTGATTTATCCTATTTTAGGAGGGAGCCATGCCCGTAGAAGGCATTGACGTGAGCAAGTGGCAGCCGGAAATCGACTGGGTGGCCGCGGCCCGGGCTGGCATCTACTTCGTGTTCATCAAAGGCTCGGAAGGCACCTACGCGGACGCCAAATTCATCCAGCACTGGGAAGGCAGCAAAGGCCTGATGCTCCGGGGCGCGTACGTCTTCTTCCGCCCGGACCTGGCCGACCAGGTCAGCATCGCCACCCAGATGCGCACCCTTTACCGGGTGGTCTCGGATACTGGCGACCTGGGCGAACTCCCGCCGGTGCTGGACGTGGAAAAGGCCCCCTGCACCTGGAGCCAGGTGGCCGAGGCCATGGACCTCCTGGAATCCCTCTTCGGGCGCACGCCCATCCTCTACACCTCGCCGGGCTTCGCCCGCTACCTGGGGCCGCTGCCCGCGCACCTGCGGGCCAAGAACTGGCCCCTCTGGATTGCCCAGTACACCCAGGCCGCGGAACCCACCCTGCCCAACGGCTGGACCACCTGGACCTTCTGGCAGTACACCAGCCAGGGGCGCATCCCCGGCTATACCAGCAACATCGACCGGGACCGCTTCAACGGCACCCTGGAGGACCTGTTCCGCTTCGCAGGCATGCCCCTGGACCGGGCCGCGTGGTGGCGGGTCAACCGCCTGGAACGGCTGACCCTGGGCGTGGCCCCTGGAACCGATACCGGCGGCCAGGGTGGAACGCCCCAGGGCACGCCCTATCGGGTCACCGCGGTCTCCCTGCGGGTGCGGCGGGGTCCGGGTATCCAGTACCCGGTGGTGGGCGGGCTGCGCCGAGGCCAGATTGTCTACGTGGTCGAGGTCTCGGACTACGGCCAGCCCTATGCGCCCTGGGGCCGCATCGGTGAGAACCAGTGGATCAGCCTCCGCTTCGCGGAAAAGGTGCAATGAACCTGTACCATCCCCTGCAAAGGGACGGGCGCTATGTCTGACAACGGTCGAACCGTAGCGCCACTGAACAATTTGTTGTACTGGTTGCAAGAAGCCCGCTTCCTGGTGGTTGGCTGTGGCTCTATCGGGCGGCGGCATGCCCGCAACCTGCGACAAATAGGTGTACGCAAGATTTGGTGCTATGATGTGAATCGAGAACGGGCCGAAGACCTGGCCCAGGAACTGCGCATCAAGACCGTGCCCGATTGGGACGCGGCCCTGGACCTGCAACCCGATGCTGCACTGATTTGTACCCCCCCTGTGTTCCACATCCCCCAGGCCCAGGCCCTGGCCGAGGTGGGTGCGCACCTGTTCATCGAAAAGCCCCTGGCCGCCTCGTTGGAAGGCGTCGCACAACTGCGGGAAACCGTCCAGAAACGGGGCCTGAAGACGCTGGTGGGGTGCAACTTCCGCTTTCACCCCGGCCTGCAACAAGTCCGGGCCTGGCTCGAAGAGGAGCGCATCGGCCAGCCTCTGTTCGCCCGTGCCCATTTTGGCCAGTACCTGCCCGACTGGCACCCCTGGGAGGACTACCGCCAGGGCTACAGCGCCCGCCGTGACCTGGGGGGCGGCGTGCTCCTGGACCGTATCCACGAGTTCGATACCCTGTGGTGGCTTTTCGGCCCCTTCGCGCGGGTCCACGGCTGGATTGTGCATACCGGCACCCTGAACATCGAAACCGAGGACCTGGTGGAGGCCTGGGTCACCTTCCAGGAAAGCCCGGTCCGGGCCTCGGTACACACGGACTATCTCAACCGGGAATACACCTGCACCCTGGAAATCCTGGGAACCACGGGCACCATCCGCTGGTCGTATGCCCCCCATCGGGTCGAACTGTACCGGGTCACATCGGAGGGGCCGGAACGCCTGGTGCGCGCGTGGCCCCAGTACGACGGCAACATGATGTACCTGCAGGAAATGTGGCACTTCCTGAAGGTCCTGGCCGGGATCGAAGATTCCCTCAAGCCCCTGGAACAGGCCGAGGCCCTGCTCCGGGCCGTGCTCACGGTGCGGGAAAGCGCGGCCCAGGACCGCTGGCTGGACGTGCCGCCCGGCCCGTAAGGATGGGTCTCCCACAGAGGCACGAAGAACACGGTGGTATGTTTGGGACTACCTCTGTGCTCTCTGTGGCTCTGTGTGAATACCTCTTCGAATTTGCCGCAGGAGACCCCCATGGCATGGCCCCGGACGGTCTGGCGCTTGCTCTGGGATGAAGACCCCCATCCCGGCCCCTGGAACATGGCCGTGGACGAGGCCCTGCTGCATTCGGTTGCGGCGGGCGCGTCGCGGCCTGTGTTGCGGGTGTATGCCTGGGAACCGCCCTGCCTTTCCCTGGGCGTGGCCCAGGCCTTTGCGGAAATCGACGAAACCCGGCTGCAGGTACGGGGATGGGACGTGGTCCGCCGGCCGACCGGGGGCCGGGCCATTTTGCATACCGACGAACTCACTTACTCGGTGGTGGCGCCGTACCAGGAACCTCGCGTTCAGGGGGACGTGTTGCAGGCCTACCGGGTGCTGGCCCAGGGGCTGTTGGCTGGCCTGGCCCGGCTGGGCCTGCCCGCGCGCATGGAGGAAAGCCGGGCCGCCTGGCAGCAGGGGCGCACCAATCCGGTCTGCTTCCACGTGCCCGCGGTGTACGAAATCACGGTGGGGGGAAAGAAGATTCTGGGCAGCGCCCAGGCCCGCAAGGTCCAGGGCGTGCTCCAGCACGGCACCCTGCCCCTGTGGGGGGACATCACCCGCATCCTGGACGTGCTCAAGTTCCCTTCCGAGGAAGCCAGGGAAGCCGAACGCGCCCGCTTGCGGCAGCGGGCCACCACGGTGGAGGCGGCCCTGGGCCGAGTGGTCATGGATGACCGGCTGGCCGCTCCGGAACAGCTTCCGCCCTTTACCCGTTCCACCATGGACGGGTTCGCGGTCCGGGCCCGGGATACCTTTGGCTGCTCGGAATCGGAACCGGCCCTGCTCAGTATCATCGGCGAAATCAACATGGGTGAACCCGGTACCGGACTGAGCCTGAAGCCGGGCCAGTGCGCCCGGATCTGGACCGGCGGCGAACTGCCGGCCCGGGGCGACGCGGTGGTCATGGTCGAGTATACCCACC
>JALXBY010000226.1 GCA_026991215.1 Anaerolineales bacterium | reverse complement strand
GCCGTCCAGCAGACCCAGGTCCAGGGCACAGACTTCCCGGTGGGCTTTGGCCAGGTCGTGGTAGACCGCGAGCCACTCCAGGAAGCGTTCCCGTTCCTGCTTCCACTGCTCAATGAGTTTTTGCCGTTGCCGGGCGCTCAGGCGCTGGAAGATGTCGTACTGAGCCTGGGCCGGTGAAGCCACTTCGGTGAAGACCAAAGGCTGGTCCCCGCCCGTGTAGATGAACACGTTGCCGAAGTTGAGCAGCCGGGCCAGCAGGTTGGGCTGTTCGTAATCGATGCTGCGGACTTCCTCCAGCGGCGCGGTGTGTCGTTGTTCCCGGCCGATGATGAAGCGCTTGACGTCGATGACGCGGTCGGGCGTGATTTGGTAGTAGTCGTTGCGCCACTCCACGTAATGCCAGAGGGCGTAGAGCAGGAACAGGGCCGAGCCACCTAAGGTGACGTACCCCAGGGTCTTGAGGGAAAACACCTGGATGAGGTCCAACGCCCGGGCGAAGGTCAGGATGGCGAGGGTCAGCACCAGCAGGAAGGGCCAGAACAGGGGCCACACCAGGAAGAACCAGTGACGGTAGTAGGTGACCACCGCGCCCTCTTCCACCCTGGAGGCAAAGGCACGACGCCAGAAGGCCTTCCAGGGGGAAAGGGGCGGCGGCTGCTCCTCTTCTGCGGGCGGGGCCTGGGTTTCCTCTTCTTTGGGCTTGATGTTCAAGCGCTCCCGCAGCGCGGCGGCCATGCGCTCGTATTCGTCCCGCAACCGGAGGCGGGCCCAGCGGTCCCGGTATTCCTCCAGCACGCGGGCCACCAACTCCGGCCGGGGGATGTGCCGCAGCACCGTACTGGGCCCCTCGGTACGGAGGACGATATCCCCCATGCCCCAGAGACGGTCGAACCAGCCGGTGGCCACCTCCTGGGCCACCAGCATGTTGAGGAGGACCTCCTCCCGGGCCTCGTACACCAGCACGTACCGCTCGATTTTGACCGCGCGCAGGGGCGTGATGGCGATGGCGTCGTTCCGCCATTCGAGATAGACGTAAACCGCCCAGGCCACGGCGGCCAGTACGGCCAGCCCGCTTCCCAAAAGCAAGGATTGAAATTGAGGCGTGGCGGCCCACCACAGCAAAAAGGCCAGGGCCACCCCCACCAACACCACCGAGAGCCACATCCGAAGGTAGAGCACCACCCGATGGGGCCGGGTGTAGATGGTCAGCAGTTCCTCGGGCGTCATCCAGTAGGGCCGCCGCAACCGGCCCCGCTCCCGGGCCCGGTCCACCATGCGCAAGAGCCAGTCCAGGTCCGGGTGGGCCTTGCGCCATTCCGCCAGGGCAGTGTAGGAAATCCGAAAGACCACGGTCGGGACCAGGGCGCGCGCGTTGCAGGTGGCCGGCAGGCCCCACACCGCGGCCTCGACGTTGAAGTAATCCCCCTTGCGGCAGCGGCCCAGGCTCATGGGTCGCAGTTCGTCCTTCACCTCCACCCAGGTCCAAAGCAGGACCTCACCTTTGTAGACCAGGTACAGGTGGGAATCAGGGTCGTTTTCAGCGAAGAACCGATGGCCCGAAGGCACCTCCAACCGTTCGCACTCCTGGAGGAAGGCCTGGGCCTCCTCTTCGGTCAGGCCCGAAAACAAATGAATGCTGCGCAACCACTGCACCAAGGAATCCTGGGCCATGCCGCCATCCTGTCAACCATGCCTGGCCGGGGCCTGTGGGCAGCCATAGTATACTCGGCAGTCGGCAGGCAGCAGTCGGCAGTCAGCAGTCGGCAGTCGGCAGTCAGCGGTCGGCAGTCAGCGGGCAGCCGTGAGCCGTCAGCGGTCAGCGGACTGCGGACCGCGGACTGCCGACATCCGACCCCCAACATCCACCCATGGACGGCCTGAACCTGATTCTCATCGAAGAAGCGGCCATTGGCCTGTTCCTCATCGCCACCCTGGTGGGGATTGCCTCCAAACGGTGGCGGGTGCCTTACACCCTGGGCCTGGTCTTGGTGGGCCTGGCCCTGGCCCTGATTGTGCACGTGGAAGTGCCCCTGACCGCGGACCTGGTGCTGGCCCTGCTGGTGCCGCCCCTGGTGTTCGAGGCCGCCTTCCACCTCCCCATGGACGCCCTGCTGCGCAACGCCCTGCCCGTGACCCTGCTCGCGGTCCCGGGCGTGGTGCTGACCATGGCCGTGGTGGGGTTCTTGGTTTCCTGGGGAACCGGGCTGGCCCTGGGTCCGGCCATGCTCTTTGGCGCCCTGGTCGCGGCGACCGACCCCGTGGCCGTGGTCGCCCTGTTCCGGGAACTGGGCGTCCCCAAGCGGTTGCAGGTTCTTCTGGAGGGGGAAAGCCTGTTCAACGACGGCACGGCCATCGTGGTGTTTCAGTTGGTGCTGGCCGTGTTGCTGACCGGCCGCTTCGACCTGGCCGAAAGCGTGACCGCGTTCGTGCGGGTGGCCGGGGGCGGCTTCATGATCGGCCTGGTGCTGGGCGGGGTGGTTTCGGCCCTGATTGCCCGGGTCGATGACCACCTCATCGAAACCGCGCTCACCGTGGTGCTGGCCTACGGCGCGTACCTGGCCGCGGAGCAGGTCCACGTAAGCGGGGTGCTGGCCGTGGTCGCGGCCGGGCTGGTCAACGGCAACATCGGCCCCCGGGGGATGCGGCCCACGACCCGCATCGTGGTGGCCAACTTCTGGGAGTTCGCCGCGTTCGTGGCCAACTCCTTCGTGTTCCTGCTCATCGGCCTGCAGGTCAACTTCCCGGCCATGATGCATTACCTGCCCCAAATCGCGTGGGCGATTTTGGCCGTGCTCGTGGCCCGCGCGGTCGATGTCTACCTGCTGACCTGGGCGGGCGAACCCATCCCGTGGCGCTGGCGGCATGTGCTCTTCTGGGGCGGGCTGCGGGGCGCGATTTCCCTGGCCCTGGCCTTAGGGCTGCCAACAGCCTTAGGCGAACAGCGCAACGCGCTCCAGGTCATGGCCTTTGGCGTGGTGTTGTTCACCCTGCTGGCCCAGGGCAGCACCATCGGCCTGCTGCTGCGCCGTTTGAGGATGATTGGCCGGGACCCCCTCAAGGAGGAATACGAACTGTACCACGCCCGGCTCATCGTCACCCGCGCGGCCCAGGAGCACCTGGAAAAACTCCACCAACAGGGCATGATTTCCCCCCAGACCTGGCGGGTCCTCAAAGCCCTGCTGGAAACCCGCATCGCCAACCTGGAGGAAGCCCTCCAGAACCTGCTGCAGCATCACCCCTCCCTGCAGGCCCAGGAACTCCTCCAGGTGCGGCGGGACCTGTTGCAGGTACAGCGCAGCACCCTGCAGGACCTGTTCCAGGCCGGGGCCATCAGTGAAGAGACCTACAGCACCCTGGCCGGGGAAATCGATACCGCGCTGGAGGAAGACCTGCCCGTGTGGCCCGGCCTGATGCTACGCCGTTCCCCCAAGGCCCCGCCCATCCGCCACCTCACCGTGGCCATCATCCACGAGCGGGACCGGGCCAACGCGTTCCGGGCCTTGAGCGAACTGGGCGTGCCCTTCGCGGCCTTCCCTTCGGTGGGCGGGTACCTGCGCCGCGCCAACGTGACCCTGCTCATCGGCCTGCCGGAAGGCCAGGAGGCCGCCCTGGTGGAAACCCTGCGTCGCCACTGCCGGCGGCGGGTGGAATTCGTGCAGGTCGCGCCCCAGGTGCGGGGCCTTCAACTCCCCCTGCCGCTGCCCTTACTCCGGGCGCGACCTGTCACCGTGGGCGGGGCCACGTTGTTCCTGCTTCCGGTCGAGCGTTATGAGGAAGTTTGACGCACCCGCGCCCCCACGAACCCGGTGGCTCGCGCGGGGCCTGGCCCTGTGGCTGGGGGTCATGGCCCTGGGGGTGGTGTTCTGGGCCAACTGGCGCTTTGCCCAGGCCAACCCCGGCGGCAACGACTTTCTGCCCTATTGGGTCGCGGTTCGGGCCTGGCTGCAGGAAGGGCAAAGCCCCTACAGCCCCGAAGTGGCCCTGCGCGTTCAGTACACGGCATACGGCCGACCGGCCCGGCCGGGCGAAAACCGCCTGGGCGTGGTGTACCCCCTGTATACCCTGCTGCTCTACGTGCCCTTTGCCCTGATTCCCGACTACCCCCTGGCCCGGGCCTTGTGGATGACCTTCCTGGAAGCCGCGCTGCTGCTCACCGCGTGGGCGGCCGGGCAACTGGTGGCCTGGCCCCGCACGCTGGGGGGCCGGGCCCTGTTCTTCCTCTTCGCCCTGACCTGGTACTACGGCCTGCGAGCCGTGGTCAACGGCAACGCGGTGGTGCTGGCCGGACTGATGCTCACCCTGGCGCCCTGGGCCTGGCGGCGGGGCCGCGCAGTATGGGCCGGCGGGTTCCTGGCCATGGCCACCCTCAAGCCCAACGTGGCCCTGTTGCCGGTTGTGGCCGGCCTCCTGTGGGCCGTGGTGCACCGGCAGCGCGGCCTGTGGCGCGGCGCCCTGGCCGTGGGCTTTGTCCTCGCGGGCCTGAGCACCGCGCTTCACCCCACCTGGTGGGCCGAATACGCGCGGGAAGTACTGGCCTACCCCGGCTACAACCCGCCCACCTCGGTTTGGGAAGCCTTGTGGGTGCGTTCCCCCCAGGCCGCGTGGGTGCTGGGCCTGCCCTTGGGCCTGGTAGTGCTCGCGCTGCTGCTGCGGGCCTGGGCCAGGGTCCGGCAGACCGCCGACCCCGAAACCGTGCTCTGGGCCTACGCGGTTACCCTGGTGGCCAGCCAGTGGCTCGTGCCCACGGACCCCGGCAACTTCGTGGTCCTGCTCCTGCCCCTGGCCTGGGTTGCGGCGCGGCTGGCTGCCCGTACCCCCCTGGGCGCCTGGGGACTTATGGCCGCGGTCTGGGTAGGCCTGTGGTGGCTCTTCCTGGCCACGCTTACGCCCGGACCCCACGGTCCCCAACAGCACGACGTCATGTTCCTGCCCCTGCCCGCGCTGCTTTGGGTGGGCCTTTACCTGCTGCGGGAGCCGAAAGCATGATGGTGGTGGTCGGCTGCTGTGGGTTTCCCAAGGCCCGCGGTCAGTATTACCAACGCTTCCGGGCCGTGGAAGTGCAAAGCACCTTCTACCGCCTGCCCCAGGCGCACACCGCGGCCCGCTGGCGGGCCGAAGCGCCCGAAGGGTTCATCTTCACCATGAAGGCGTGG
>JALXBY010000225.1 GCA_026991215.1 Anaerolineales bacterium | reverse complement strand
CCACCGAACCCTGCACGCGAACGCGGCCCTGGGCGGCCATCGCCTGGAGCAGCGCGTCGAAAAGGGGCTTCTCCAGACCCAGATGGGTGCGCAATGTGGCTTTGGGCATCCCAGGGCGGGCGGGGTGTTCCTGGTGAAAGGCACGGAGGGCGGCCAGTGCGCGCTGTTGCCATTGTTCCCAGTAGGTGGAAGCAACGTAAAAGGCGCGGCCCCCCGCGTCGATGCGCTGCAGCCAGCCCTCCTGCAGGGCCTGGGCGAGAATGGCTTCCCGCTCCGGCATGGGGAGCAGCGCGGTTACCTCGGCTTCCCCCAACACCTCGCCTGCCTCCAACCGGCGGCGCCACAGCCCCACCTGGCCCATCCGGGCCAGGTGTTGCAGGCGCTCCCGGGCTTTACGGTCGCCTTTGCGGTACTTGAAGCGGGGGTGGGGGTCCAGCACCCGGCCGCCGGCCAGCAGGGCATCGGGGGAAGGCCGGCGCAGGATGAACCGGTCCCCCGGGGCCACGACCACGGGCCGGGTCAGTTCCAGTTGGGCCACGGCTTCCTCGCCGGGAGCCAGGGTATCCCGGCCCAGGAGCCGCACCCGGGCCATGACCTCCGCGCTCCACACGAAGAGTTTGACCCAGGCCATGTGGGGGAGGGGGGCCGGTGCGCGGTCCCACATCCGCAAGTGTACGTCGATACGGGTAGTGGGCCGGTACGCGCCCGGCGCGGCCACCACGTCGCCCCGCTGCAGGGCGTGGTGGGGGATGCCGGCCAGGTTCAGGGCCAGGCGCATGCCCGGCTGGGCCTGCTGAATGGGGCGGCCATGGGCCTGCATCCCCCGGATGCGGGCCGCGGCCCCGGCGGGCAGCACCTCCACCGGGTCCCCCACCTGCAAGGCACCGTCGATGAGGGTCCCGGTCACCACGGTACCGAAGCCGGGCCGGGCGAACACCCGGTCCACGGCCAGCCGGGGGCGGCCGGTGTTGGGACTGGGGGGCACGTTCTGCAACAGGCGGGCCAGCGCGCCCCGCAGGGCCGGAAGGCCTTCCCCCGTTTGGGCCGAAACTCGAAGCAAGGGCGCATCCTGCAAAAAGGTCCCCTGCAACAGGTCCCGGACCTCTTCCTCCACGGCCTCCAGCCATTCGGCATCGGGGGCCAGGTCGATTTTGGTCAGGGCCACCAAGCCCTGGGGAATCTGGAGCATCTCCAGGATGGCCAGGTGCTCCTGGGTCTGGGGCATCACCCCCTCATCGGCCGCGACGACCAGCAGGGCTGCGTGCACACCGCCGACCCCGGCCAGCATGTTCTCGATGAAGTCCCGGTGGCCGGGGACGTCCACGAAGGCGACTTCCAGGTCCGGGGGCAGGGAAAGGTAAGCGAAGCCCAGGTCGATGCTCATATCCCGCCGGCGTTCTTCGGGAAGCCGGTCGGGATGGGTCCCGGTGAGCGCGGCCACCAGCCGGGATTTGCCATGGTCCACGTGGCCGGCGGTGCAGACCACCCGGTAACGGGGGGCGTGCTGGGACATGGTGCTTCCAACAGGCCTCAGGCAGGTACGGGCTAAATCTGCAAGGCCCTGAACAGCCGTTCGTACTCGTCCACCCAGGCGTGGACCAGTTCGGCCAGGGAGGTCAGGTGCTTGTGGATTTGCTCCTGGACCATGGCCAGGCCGTCCTGGAGTTGGGTGAGTTGGTCCTCGTGCTGTTGCATGGTCTGCTGGTGCTGGTCCAGCCGGCGGAGGACCTCTTGCTGCTGTTCCTCATAGGTGAGTTGGAACGCGGTCCAGCGCTTTTGCTCGTCGGCCTTGAAGGTGACCCATTCCTGACGGAATTGCTCCTGGGCCAGCCGCTGCATTTCGGCCATTTCGTGCATCCGGCGCTCCATGCGTTCCAGCATGTCCTCCAGCCGGTCCTTGGCCCGGTTGAGTTCCCGGCGGAACGCGTCCATGGCCTGCATCTGGGCCTCCAGCCGGTTGGCCATGTCCTCCAGGCTCTGGAAGCGGGCTTCCCAGGCCTTCCACTGCCGTTCCCGTTCGGCCTGCTCCCGGTTGACCTTTTCCAGGAAGTCCCGCTGCTCCTTCCGCCGTTCTTCCTCCATCTGGCGCAGTTCCTGGAGGCGGGCCTGCATCTTCTGCAGGCTCTGGCCCAGGACGGACTGGGCGCCGGCCAGTTCCTCCAGCCGCTTGCGCAGGGTGGTCAGGTCGTTCTGTACTTCCAGAAGCCGTCGCGTGCCCCGCTCCTGGTGCTCCTGCAGCAGCCGCATGACCTGGGTGCGTTCCTCCAGCAGCCGTTCCAGTTCCTGCAGGGCCGCGTCCACGCGGTCGATCCTGCGGGCCAGTTGGTCTTCGGCTTCTTCCCGCCGCGCCAGGCGGTGTTCCAGCGCGGACAGGGCTTTCAGGGCTTCCCGCAGTTCGTTCACCTCCCCCTGCAGTTGAGAGACGTGGCTCCGCAATTCCTGCTGCAGGGCCTGCCAGCGCTCCTGCATCTGGACCTGCAACACCTCGTGCTGCCGCGCGAACTCGCTGCGGACCTGTTGCAAGGTTTCCTCCAAAGCCTGAACCCGCGCCTGCACGCCGGCCCAGCGGCCCATTTCGTCGGAAAGGCCCCGCAACTGCTCCTGCAAGGCCCGAATCTGGCCTTCCAGGTGGACCACCCGATCCTGCAGGGTCACCACCTGGGCCCGGTGCTTGCGCTGTTCCTGTTCCAGCCAGCGAAACCGCTGTTCCCATTCGTTCTCGGCCATGCCGTCCTCCCAGAAGGGGTTTGATGCGGCGCTTCACGCCTTTTCACACATTTGGGAAAGCACCCGGCCTGGGCCGCCGTGGGCTACGCCCGCCCGCGGGCCAGCAGCCAGGAAAGCAAAAACAGCCCCGCGGCCACCAGGACGATGGTCGCGCCCGGCGGGGTGTTGAAGAACAGGGAAAGGGCCAGGCCCAGGACCACGTCCAGCACCCCGGCAAGGACGGCCAGGGTCAGCAGCCGGCGGAAGTTGTCGCTCCACGGCAGGGCCACGGCCGCGGGGATGACCAAAAGCGCGGAGGCCAGAATCAGGCCCACCATGCGGATGGAAAGGACCACGGTCAGGGCCACCAGCGCGGAAAAGAGGTAATCCAGCACGCCTTCGGGCATGCCGATGACGCGGGCGAACTCCGGGTCGAAGGTCAGGGCCACGAAGCCGCGGTGGAACACCAGAAGCAGGAGCACGATGGCCCCGCCCAGGCCAAAGAGCAACACCAGGTCCCTGGTTTGGATGGCCAGCACGCTGCCGAAGAGGAAGCCAAAGACGTCGGTCGAGGTCTTGAGGATGCCCAGGAGCAGCACGCCCAGGGCCATGGTCGCGGCAAAGGCGATTCCGATGACCGTATCCGAAGCCAGGATGCCGCGGCGGACCACCGCGGTAATGGCCCAGGCCACCAGCACGCAGAACACGCCCGCGGTCAGGATGGGGTCCCAGCCCAGCAGCAGGCCCAGGGCCACGCCGCCGAACGCGGCATGGCCCACGCCCGCGCCCATGAAGGCCATGTTCCGCAGGACCACGAACACGCCCACCCACGCGGTCAACAGGCCGATGAGCACACCGCCCAGCAGAGCACGTTGCACAAAGGGGTAGGCCAGCCATTCGGTCATGGGTTGTTGCCTCCGTGACGGCGGACCACCAGGTGGGGCAATTCGCCATGGTGGAAGAACACGGCTTCGCAGCCGTACATCTCGTCCAGGGTCTCTAAGGTGAGCACTTCCTCTGGCCGACCGTGGGCCACCAGGCGGCGGTTCAGGCAGGCCACGCCATCGACCACCTCGGCCACCACGCCCACGTCGTGGGAGACCATCAGGATGGTGATGCCCTGACGGTGCAGGCTTTGCAGGAGCGCGTACAGGGTCCGGGTCGCGGCCACGTCCACGCCGGCCGTGGGTTCATCCAGTAGCAGCAGGCGGGGCTGGTTGACCAAAGCCCTGGCCAGGAGGACCCGCTGCCGTTCGCCGCCGGAAAGGGCGTGCCAGGGCTTCCCCGCGGCGTGGGCCATCTCCACCATCTCCAGGGCCTGGTGCACGGCCCGGCGGTCTTCCTCCGTGGGCGGTCGCAGGAAACGCCAGCCGCGGTAGCGCCCCAGCATGACCACTTCTGCCGCGCGAAGGGGGAAGCGGCGCACCTGGGTGTGCTGTTGCGGCACGTAGCCAATCCAGCGCCGCCAGCGGTTGCTCTGCCCCACCGGGTGCCCGAACACCCGCACCTGGCCCTGCACGGGCCGAATCAGCCCCAAAATCGTGCGGAGCAGGGTGGTCTTGCCCGCGGCGTTGGGGCCAAGGATGGCCCAAAACGCGCCCTGGGGCACGCTGAAAGTCACATTCTCCAGAATCCGATGGCCGTTCAGTTCCACGGTCAGGTTCTGGATTTCCACGGCGGGGACGTCGGCAGGCGGGCCTTGCATGGGGCACCTCATGGCAATGGGTTGCGGTTCACGGCGCAGCCTGCTGCAGGGCCTGAACCAGGGCGCGCGCGTTCTCCTGCATCATGGCCTCATAGGTGGTGCGGGGCGGCGCGCCGCCCAGCGGGTCCAGGTAGAGCACGGTCAGGCCGGCTTCCTGGGCGGTGCGTTCCAGCACGGCCACCGGGTGCTGGGCCTCCAGCACGAGCACGGTCACCCGTTGCGACCGCATGGCCTCCAGCCAGCGGATGAGGTCCCTGGGCGAAGGCTCCTCCGCGGCGTGGGTCTGGTAGCCTTCCGGGAACAGGGGGAGCAGGGTGAAGCCGTAGGGTTTCAGGAAGGGTTCCCACACCGCGTGCAGCACCGCGACCTTGCGCCGTTCCGCGGGCACCTGGTCGAAGGTCTGCTTCAGGTCCCGGTCCAGCGCGTCCAGGCGGTCAAGGTACGCTTGCGCCCGTTGCCCAAAACGCTCGTGCATGGCCTGGTCCTGGGTCAGACTTTGCAGCGCGTCCCGTATGACCTCAACGTACACCTTGGCCCAGCGGATGTCCATCCAGAGATGGGCGTTTTCCGGGTACGGGGCCTTTTGAAACGCAGGCAATTCGGTGACGTAGAGGATTTTGGCCCCCGGCGGGACGCCGCGGACCAGGCGGGGCGCCCAGGGTTCCAGGTTCCGCCCGTTGAACACCACAAGTTGGGCCTGGGAAAGGGCGCGGGCCTGTTGGGGCAGGGGTTCGAAGGTGTGGGGCGACGCACCCTGAACCAATAC
>JALXBY010000224.1 GCA_026991215.1 Anaerolineales bacterium | reverse complement strand
TCCACCAGCCGGGCGCCGCTTTGCTGCAGGATTTCCGGAATCCGAAAGGACCCGCCGATTTCCACCAACTGGGTCCGGGCCACGACCACCCGCCGGCGGCGGGCCAGGGCCTGCAGCACGAGCAGGGTGGCTGCGGCGTTGTTGTTGACCACCAGGGCGTCCTCGGCCCCGGTCACCTGTCGCAACAGGGGGACCACATGGCTCAGCCGCTTGCCGCGGCGTCCCCGTGGCAGGTCGAATTCCAGGTCGCTATACCCGCTGGCGACGTGCAGCAGATGGGCTAAGGCCTCCGCGCTCAAGGGCGCCCGGCCCAGGTTGGTGTGCAAGACCACGCCCGTAGCATTGATGACCGCGCGGGGCCGGGGCAAGGCCTTTTCCAGCAGCCGCGCTACCAGCCGGGCTACCAGCGCCTCCCGGTCCGGCACCGTACCGGAGGTCCCGGCCTGGGCGCGCACTTCGTCCAGCAACTCGCGAACCTGCCGAACCACCCAGGTGCGGCCCAGCAGGCTCACCCAGGGCCGCACCCGTTCGTGTTCCAGGAACCATTGCACTGCGGGGAGGCGACGCAGCGGATGGGTCATGGGGCGTCAAGCCCCTCGGAGGCTTCGGCTTCTTCCGAACGTTCCGGCGGCCGGCCAAAGCGCCGCTCGAAGAAAGCCCAGATGTTCCGCCGATGCAGGAAGGCCGCGGTCCCGGCCAAAAGCGCGGGGTTCTTACCGCACCGCTCCAGGGTAATCTTGGCCAGATAGTCCCCAGGGTAGCGCCGACGGGCCGAATAGCGCACGTACTTGCGCACGCACGAGATGTACTTCAGGTTCTCCTGGATGGCCTCCTGCACCTCACCTCGCAGGACAACCGGCCCGTGACCCGGGACCAGGATGTCCAGGGGCATCTTGGCGATGCGCTTAAGGCTCCGCACCATGTCGTCCACATCGCCATCCACGAACACGGGCAGGGGCATGAACACATCCCCGGCGAAGAGAATGCGCTTTTCCTCGATATAGACCCCCAGGCCGTCCTCGCTGTGGCCGGGCAGGGGGAAGAGGCGCAGGGTGTACTCGCCGACCCGGACCAACATCTCCCCCTGGGTGATGGTAAGTTGGGGCGGCACGAGTTTGACACGAGCGAACATGGGTTCGGTTTCCCGGATTTTTTCCAGGGCCTCCTGCCCGCGGGTTTGGAGCAACCTGCGGCATGCGGCATGGCCCAGGACCGTCGCGCCGGGGAAGAAATAAGCGCCCCAACTGTGGTCTGCGTGGTAGTGGGTAAGCACCACGTAACGCACGGGCACCCGCAGTTCCTGGACGATGAACTCCCGCATCATGCGGGTCTCCTGGGGCAGGGCCAGGGTGTCGATGACTACGGCAAAATCCGGCCCGGCCACCACGCCCGCGTTGACCTCGGCATACACCTCGCTTTGGAAGAGGAAAACCCGTTCGGCCAGACGCTCCCGGTAAATCATGGTCACCCCTCGGCGGGTGTTTGGCACAGGCGACGTGCTTCCAAAATAACAAAACCCCGAACCTGCCTTCCGGGGCCGCGGTTCCCGGAAGACGGTCGGTCGTTCACACCTCTGCGGAAAGTACCATAACAGATTCCCCAAGGGGGGTCAATGAAGAACGCGGGGCGCAGTTCGCAGTGCGCAGTGCGCGGACTGCTGACTGCCGACGGCTGACCGCGGGCCGCGCCCTTTCACATTCACGTGGGCTGCAGCCAGGCCACCTGGTAAGGCCGTAAGGTCAGAGGTGTGCCCGGCGCCCATTGGGTTTCGGAAAGCAGGTCCTGCCAGGAGGTGGACCCCAGGTCCAGAGGGTAGGGCAGGGTTTGGGGCTGGCTGCTCAGGGAAACCAGGGCCAGCACCCGCTGTCCTTGATGCTCCCGCAGCACGGCCAGGACCTTGGGGTGCAGGTCGAGGAGCGTCTGCCGGCCCGCGGGGTGGAAAGCCGGCGTCGTCCGCCGTACCTCCAAAAGCCGGGTCATGGCCTGGAACACCTGGGCCTCGCGGGTTTCCCCCGTCAGCCAGGCCTGCACCTGGGGCCAGGGGTATTTTTCCCGATTGATGGCCCGGGGGTAGCCGTATTTCTGCAGGCAGGCCAGACAGTTGCGGGCGCCAAACAACACGGGCAGATACAGGGCCGGGACGCCCTCCAGGCTCAAAGCCACGGCGTAAGAGGCCACGAAGCGGTCTACGTCCCAGGGCGTGGGCCGGTCGGGGTGGTTGAGCGCGTCGTACCAGGTGATGTTGAGTTCGTAGACCTCCCGCCGGCCGCCGGGCAGGGCCTTGTAAGACACCTGGCCGTGGTGGGCCAGGGTGGTCTCGACCAGGTAGGCCCGTTCCGCTTCCGAAAGCCAGCCCTTGGCCGGCAACATGCCGATGCCATCATGGGAGGCCAGGAAGTTGAAGAACGCGGTGGTTTCGGAAGGGGTGTGCAGCGTCCTGGCCCAGCGGGTGAGGGTGCGCGCCTCCTCCCGAAGGAAGGCGTGCAGGGTCAGGGGCGGCAGGGTGAAGTTGTAGACCATGTGAGCCTCGTCGTCCCCATGGCCGAAGTAGGCGATGTTTTCCTCATGGGGGACGTTGGTCTCGGTAATCAGGCGCACCCAGGGTGCGAGCCAATCCAAGAGCGCACGCCAGGCCCGCACCAGGGCATGGGCCTGGGGCAGGTGGATGCACGACGTGTAGGGTTCCTTCCATACGTAAGCGACCGCATCCAGCCGGATGACCTGGGCCCCCTGGCTCACGTAGAACATCAGGACGTCGGTCATGGCCAGGAAGACCTGGGGGTTGTGGTAGTTCAGGTCCACCTGGTCGGGGCTGAAGGTGGTCCAGACGTACACCCGGCCCCGGGAGGAGATGAAGGGTGTGAAGAGCGCGGTGGCCCTGGGGCGCATCACCCCCTGCCAGGCTGGGTCGCGGGGGTCCTCCACGGTGATGAAGAAGTCCCGGTATGCGGGGTCACCCTTGAGGAAGGCCCGGAACCAGGGGTGCCGGCTGGAGACGTGGTTGAGGACCAGGTCCACCATGAGTACGTACTGGCGGGCCAGGTCGCGGATGTCCGCCCAGGTGCCCAGGTCGGGCCGCACCTGGGTGTAGTCCATGACCGCAAAGCCGTCGTCGGATGAATAGGGGAAAAAGGGGAGCACGTGCACCCCGCGTACCAGGCGGCCAACGAAGGTTTCCAAAAAAGCCCGGAGGCCCTGGAGTTTGGGCGCTTGCGGGTCTTCGGGCAGGATGTGGTCGCCATAGGCGATGAGAAAGAGGTCCTGGGGGGAAAAGCCGGGCACGCCCTGGGACGCCCAGGGTGCGAGTTGGGGTTCCCACGTCCTGGCCCGCGCCGTAAGCGCCCGGAACAGGTCGCGCGCGGTTTCCGGGCCGTACATTTGGGTGAGGGCGTCACGCAAGCGGGCCTGGGGTGTCACGGTTGTTCCCCATCCTGGCAGGGTTCCCCTTTGGAGGCCACGAGCGGGGGGAAAGCATGCCAGGGCCAGGTCTGCAGGTAGGGAATCTGGGTATAAGCGGTGAAGTCCAGGTGCAGGGGGGTGATGGAAACGTAGCCATCGTACACCGCGCCGATGTCGGTGCCGGGTTCGGGCTTGCCCGTGGGGGCCTCGCCGCCAATCCAGTAATAGGGTACCCCGCGCGGGTCCACCCGGCGCTCCAGCCGGTCCCGGTAGACCCGCAGGCCCATGCGGGTTATCTGGAAGCCTTTAATGTTCTCCAGGGGGCCGTAGGGGATGTTCACGTTCAGGAAGATGCCCTTGGGGATGCCGTGCTCCAGCACCTGCTGAATGACGAACCGGGCCACGACCACCGCGGCCTGGTAGTTGGGCCGGCCCACTTCTTCCTCCGGGGTGTTCAGGGAAAAGGCCACGCCCGGCACCCCGGAGATGGCCGCTTCCATGGCCGCGGTCACGGTGCCGGAATAGGAGACGTCGTAGCCCAGGTTGGCCATGGGGTTGATGCCGGAGACCACCAGGTCCACGGGCTTTTCCAGCAGGCCCAACAGGGCCAGGGCCACACAGTCGGAAGGTGCGCCGTCCGAGGCCAGTGCGGGGGTGCCGTCCATCAGGCGGACCTGCCGGACCCGCAGGGGCCGGTGCAGGGTTTTCACATGTCCCGAAGCCGACCAATTCCGTTCCGGCGCCAGCACGCTGAACTCCACATTGGGCAGGCCCCGCACAGCCTCCACCAGGGCCATCAACCCCGGATGGAACACACCGTCGTCGTTGGTGATGAGGATATGGGTTCGGGTCTCCATGGTCGCGACCACCTTGCCAGTGGAATGCAAGGTGGCCGAATTATACCGGCGGTGGGCAGTTAGCCGTCCGCGGTCAGCGGTCGGCGGTCAGCGGACAACGGACAGCCGACTGCCGACCGCTCACTGCTCACTACTTCCTCCCATCGCCTCCATATACGCCCGAATGCCGGGCATGGCCGTCAGGCGCTGGTAGAAGAAGCGGTTGACCACCTGGATGACCTGGCCCCGGGCCGCTTCCGCTTCCTGGGTCAGGGCCTGGCCGCTTTGTTGCCGGGTGAGCGCGTCCCGGAGTCGCAGCAGGTGCTGCACGATGTCCACCTCTTCGCGGCCGTCTAGTACCTGCACCACGTCCAGAATCAGGCCGTCGGCCTGGGCCAGCACGTAGTCCATGGAAATAGCCGTCTCGCTGCGGCAGCAATCGTCGATGGTGCGGATGAGGCTCCAGACCTGGTAGAGCACCGCCGCGGGTTCGTCGAAGAGTTCCCGCAGGTACGCAGCCTCTTCGTAGCGGCCCGTCAGGCGAAAGATGTTGTACATGCGTTTGGCCGCCTTGCCGTAGTTGACCTCCCGGGTCAGGTACTTGCGCACCTCCTTTTCCAGTTGGGCCACGTATTCCTCCAGGGCGTCGGCGCGCATATGCTTGGTGAGTTTGGTGAAAAGGGGGATGGCTTCCGCCTCCAGGTACACTTCCTGGAAATAGGGATCCAGGTAGCCGTCCAGGGGGAGGATGGTGCCGTCGGGCGCCTCCCAGGTGGCGTCCAGCATGTTGCTCACGTTGGCCAGGCGGCCTCGCACCGGGTCCACCACTACCCAGTCCAGTTTGCACCAGCCTGGGTCCTGGGCCGCGTCGTCCCAGGAAACCTGCACCGGGCCGTCGTCGGGCCATTGGGCCTGGACGAAGCCGGCCTCCACCTCTTCCGGGGTCCAGGCGATGG
>JALXBY010000223.1 GCA_026991215.1 Anaerolineales bacterium | reverse complement strand
CGGGTGCTGGCTTACTCCACGATTTCCCAACTGGGGTACATGGTGGCCGCAGTGGGCATCGGCGCATACGTGGCAGCCGCGTTCCACCTGGTGACCCACGCCTTCTTCAAGGCCCTGCTCTTCCTGGGTTCCGGTTCGGTGATTCACGGCATGGAGCACGGCGTGCTGCACACGGGCGAACACGTGGACCCGCAGGATATGTACAACATGGGCGGCCTCAAGGCCAAGATGCCCATTACCTTCTGGACCTTCCTCATCGGCGGGTTCGCGCTTTCGGGCTTCCCCGTGCTGACTTCGGGCTTTTGGTCCAAGGATGAGATTCTGAGCGAAGCCTTCGCGTTGGGACACGGGGCGGTGTTCTGGACCCTGGCCGTGGCTGCGTTGCTCACCGCGTTCTACACCATGCGGCAGATTACCCTGACCTTCTTGGGAAAGCCGCGGACGCGGGCCGCGGAACACGCCCAGGAGACGCCCAGGGTCATGACCGTGCCCCTGATGGTGCTGGCTGTGTTCGCGGTGGCCTATGGTTGGGTAGGCGTGCCGGAAAAGTTCCCGGTCCTGGGCGGCGTGCTTCCGGCCTGGTTCCAGGAGTGGGTTGGCGCGACCTTCCACGGCCTGGTCAAAGAAGAGGCGGTGGCCGTCAAGTCCTACCTACCCCTGGTGGTTTCGGTGGTGGTTTCCCTGGGCGGGCTGGCCCTGGGCTATTGGGTGTATCGGGATATCGAACGGGCCGACCAGCCCGACCCCCTGGCCCGGATGCTGGGGCCGCTCTACGAGGTGCTCAAGAACAAGTACTACTTCGACGAACTGTACGCGTATCTCATCGTGCGACCGGCCTACTGGGTGGCCGAGGTCTTCACCTTCCGCTGGCTGGACCGGGGCATCATCGATGGGGTTCTGCACGTGGTCGCATGGTTGACGTGGAAACTGGGCGAGTTCTTCCGCTATTACATCGACCTGCCCATTGTGAACGGCGCGGGCGACATGGTGGGGGAAGGCACGAAGGAGTTCGGTTCCGCGCTGCGGGCCATTCAGAGCGGCCGGGTACAGCAGTACATGTTGGTGGCCGTGGCCCATGTGGTGGCCTTCTTGATGCTGGTGTACTACTACGTGACGCAAATCCGCTGAGGCCGGGGTGAAGTCCCATGTCCCCGTGGCCGCGACGTCTGGCGCTGCATGGCTTGTTCCTTGCCACGGCCCTGCTGATTTTCTGGGGCCGGTGGCAGGGTCGTTCCCCCTTCATTTACCTGGGGGTTGACGCCGGACGTATTGCCACGAACGCGGCCATGTGCGACTATCCCGAAAACTTCCGGTGGCTTGCCGTTCGGAAATGGGGGGTGCTTTGCGTTCACCCTCATGTTTTCCTGGTCAACGGCGTGCGGCTCCTTGAAAACATGGTTGGTGACTTCGGGACGGCCACGGTGGTCTTGTTGGTTCCCGTCGTGTTCCTGCAGTTGTGGGGCTTCTTCCTGGTCGGCCGGGTGCTTTTTGGGGAAGACAGGTGGGCTTTGGCCCTGACCTTTTTGCAACTTCCTCTGGTGTGGATTCGTTACCCTGTGGGCACCCATTGGGGGATTTATGAGGACCCCTGGGCCCGCCACCTGTACCAGGCGGTGCTGCCCTTCTTGCTATGGGCGGCCCTGAAGTTCGTGGACCGGCCGGCGATGTGGCCCTGGGTGCTGCTGGCCAACGGTGTGGCCCTGTACTTCCACTGGCGCAACGGCTTTGGCTGGATGCTGGCCTTAGGGGGTGGTTTCCTGGCCGTGCTTCCCAAGGTCGTGCCTGAACGCCGGCGTTGGTGGTGGGTGCTCGCGGGGATGGGACTGGCCGCTATCCTGTTCTTGCTGCCGCCGTTGTGGTATTACCGGGGTGTCTTCCTGCAACTGTTGCAGCCGAAGCCGGTTTCGCCCGCGCTCATGGCCCTTGTTGCCCGGTTGCAGTGGGAATACGTGCAATACGTGGTCGCGGCCCCCTTGCTCCTGACGGTGTACAGCGTGCTTTTGCCCCGCCTGCCGGTGTTGGTGCTGGCCCTGTTGGGCCTGTGGGCCGTGCGCCGGCTTCCTGATGCTCGGCTGCGGTTGCAGTGGCGGATGGTGCAGGTGTGGGGCGTGGTTTTGTTGTTGCACGCGGTGGCCTTGCATCTCGTCCCGCCCCGGTTCTCCATTACGGTATTCCGCATGTATTTTCTGCGGAACGCGCGTTTCTTGATTCCGTTGGCGTTGTTGTTCGCCGTGGCCTTTCTCGTCTACTGGGCCCAGGGGCGTCTGCCCCGAAGTTCGGGCGCATCCTGGGCTACGTGGGGCGGTGCCTGGGTACCGGTGACGGCGCTGGCCGTCTTCCCCATCACCCTCCAGGTGCAGGGCTGGCGTCCGGTGGAGCGCTTCCTCAACCTGCGGGCTGTGGATTTGACCCTGCGGGTCATGGCCCGGGTCTCGGACCCGGATTCGGTCTTGTGGACCCGGCCCTACTTCCGCCTGGCCCTGCAAACCGCGCTGGACGACCTTTTGTTCGTGGCGGTTTTGTTGGTGGTGCTTGGGGTTTTGGCCCTGGCCTGGCGCGCGCCTCTGGAAGCCTTCGGCTTTCGTTGCCGGCTGGCGGCGGTGGAGCGACAAGCGGCCGCAGGCCTGGGCCGCGGCGTCCTTAGCCGCGATGAGCATCCTTTGGGTCTGGGGCCATGCCGAAGGCGGCGCGGTGGCCCTGCTCAAGACCGCATTGCAGACGCCGCTGCGGTTGCCCGCGCCCAATGCCTTTCAGAAACTGTACGCCCAGGCCATCCCCCAACACGTGCCGCCCAAGACCGCGGTGTTCACCACCGACCCGTACCCCTGGGAAATCGGGTACATCAGTCTGCGGAATGCGTATGGTGGGGTGGCCCTGCGGCGGATTGTGCGGTGGAATATGCGGAACGTCCAGGACCCCGAACAGCGGGCCAAAGTGTGGCTGGCGCTGGCCCGGAAACATCGGGCCCAGTACATGGTCACCGTGGACATCCCGGCTGAGGTGTGGCGACGCTTCGACGCGGTGCAGGTGCTCTACGGTCAAGACACGGCCGTGCTCTTGCGCATCGTGGCAACGTCCTTCAAGGAGGAACGGTAATGACCTTCTGGATGCAGCACCTCCTGACGTGGATTCTCTTCACGCCCCTTTTGGGCGGACTCGTGCTGGGGCTGCTGCCCAACCGCAAAGGGTTGCTGCGCCGGGCGGCTTTGGTGTTCAGCCTCATCCCCCTGGCCCTGACCGCGGTGCTGTGGGCCAACTTCGATTTCTCCCGGGCCGGGGAGTTCCAGTTCGTGGTCTATGTGCCCTGGTACGAACCCCTGGGGTCCGGTTACCACGTGGGCGTGGATGGGCTTTCCCTGGTTCTGGTGTTGTTGACCACTTTGCTGGTCCCCATGGCGATTCTGGCTTCCTTTTCTATTGAGGAGCGGGTCAAGGCCTACATGATGCTGTTCCTCTTCCTGGAAACCGGGATGTTGGGCGTGTTCCTGGCCCTGGACCTGCTCCTCTTCTTCGTGTTCTGGGAAGTGGGCCTGGTGCCCATGTTCTTCCTCATCTTCCTTTGGGGAAGCCCCAAGGGGGAGCGCACCCTGTGGGGTGGGTACACCGTTTCCGCCCGCACCTATGCGGCCATGAAGTTCATGGTCTACACCATGGCCGGGTCCCTGGGGCTGCTTCTGGCCCTGCAGATGCTGGGCGTGGTCACGGGCACCTTTGATTACACCAAAATCGTGCGGGAATGGCCCCAGATGCAAGGGGCGCTGCCCCTGCCCTGGAACCTGCCGGTGAGCACGGTCAAGGCCCTGGCCTTTTGGGCCTTTGTCATCGCGTTTGCGTTGAAGGTTCCGGTGTGGCCCTTCCACACCTGGCTCCCGGATGCCCACACCGAGGCGCCCACGGCCGGGTCCATGATTCTGGCCGGTGTGTTGCTGAAACTGGGCGCGTACGGCTTCCTGCGCTTCGTACTTCCCCTTTATCCGGCGGAATCTAAGATGTACGCACCGGCCCTGGCCTTCCTGGCCATGATGGCCACGGTGCTGGGCGCGTTCGCTGCGTGGGGCCAGTGGGATTTCAAGCGATTGGTCGCGTATTCATCCATCAACCACATGGGCCTGGTGGTGCTGGCCGTGGCTGCTGCTGCCGCGGCCGCGGGCACGGAACACGCGGTGCAGGCCCTCAACGGCGCGGTGTTGCAGATGTTCAACCACGGCCTGACCGCGGCGGGCATGTTCTTCCTGGTGGGTGCTTTGTACGAGCGGACGCATACCCGGGACCTCAAGGCCTTTGGTGGGCTGTTTGGCAAGGTGCCGGTATACGGCGGGGCCCTGGTCTTCACCGCGATGGCTTCCCTGGGTCTGCCGGGCCTCAACAGTTTCGTCTCCGAGTTCCTGATTGTGCGGGGGGCCTGGCCGGTGCTGCCGTTCTTCACCGCGCTCAGCCTGCTGGGCGTGCTTTTCGCGGGCGCGTACATCCTCAAGGGGATCAAACAGGCCCTGTTCGGCCCGCCGAACAAGGAATGGCACCCCCTGGCCGATTTGACCCCGCGTGAACTTCTGGTCATCGGGCCGTTGATGTTCCTCATGCTGTTGCTGGGCGTCTGGCCCTTGACCTTGCTGGATGTGATTCACAAGAGCATGCTGGCATTGATGGCCTTGCTCGCGGGGTAAAACAGCAGACCGTTCTCCATCCTACTCCAACGAGGGAAGAGCGATGTCTCCGTTGACGGTCCTCATCTTCCTCCCCATGGTCGTGGGCGTGATTTTCCTGCTCGCGCCCCGCATGAAGGACAGCACCGTGCGGGCGCTGGCCCTGTTGACCGGGCTGGTGGAATTCCTGCTTTCCGCATGGATTTACTTCGGCTATGACTTCGTCCAGGGGGGATACCAGTTCGTCCAGAAGGCCCCCTGGCTCCCTGCGTTGGGGATTTCCTATTACGTGGGTGTGGACGGCATGAGCGCGCCCCTGGAACTGCTTACCGGCATTGTCATCTTTACGGGCGTGCTCATCTCCTGGCGGATGCCCCGTATCCGTGAGTTCTTTGGCTTCCTGTTCATCCTGGCAACGGGCGTGTTCGGGGTGTTCGCTTCCCTGGACCTGTTCCAGCTGTTCTTCTTCTATGAAATCGCGGTCTTCCCCATGTACCTGCTCATCGTGATTTGGGGATGGAAGGAGACCCGGGATTACGCGGGCATGAAACTGACCCTCTACC
>JALXBY010000222.1 GCA_026991215.1 Anaerolineales bacterium | reverse complement strand
CCTCGTGGGTGCCCTGTTCCACCAGCCGGCCCTCCCGCATGACCAGAATCAGGTCCGCGTCCCGGATGGTGGACAGCCGATGGGCAATCACGAAACTGGTGCGGCCCTGCATGAGCCGGGACATGGCCTCCTGGATGAGGCGCTCGGTGTGGGTGTCCACGTTGCTCGTGGCCTCGTCCAGGATGAGCATGGGTGGGTCGGCCAGAAAGGCCCGGGCAATGGTCAAGAGTTGCTTCTGGCCCTGGGAAAGGTTGGTCACCTCTTCGTTGATGACGAAGCGATACCCGCCCGGCAGGGCGCGGATGAAGTGGTCCGCATGGGCCATGCGCGCGGCCTCCATCACCTCTTCCTCCGTCGCATCGGGGCGGCCGTAGCGGATGTTCTCCAGAATGGTGCCGTTGAACAGCCAGGTATCCTGCAGCACCATGCCGAAGAGCCGGCGCAGGTCCGCGCGGCGGAACGTGCGGATGTCGTGGCCGTCGATGAGAATGGCCCCCTGGTCCACATCGTAGAAGCGCATGAGCAGTTTGACCAGGGTGGTCTTGCCCGCGCCCGTGGGACCCACGATGGCCACCTTCTGGCCAGGGAGCACCTCCGCGGAGAAGTTCTGGATGACGGGCCGGCCGGGCACGTAGGCAAAGGTCACGTTGCGGAAGACCACATGGCCCCGCACCCGTTCCAGCCGTATGGGGGAAGGCGGGTCCGCCGGCTCTTCTTCCCGCTCCAGGTAGTCGAAAATGCGCTCGGCCGCGGCCACCATCTGCTGAAGCACGTTGGAGATGTTCGCCATCTGGGTAATAGGCTGGGTGAAGGAACGCACATACTGCATGAAGGCCTGGATGTCGCCCACCGCGATGCGGCCCTGCACCGCGAGCCACCCGCCCAGGATGACCACCACCACGTACCCCAGGTTCCCGATGAAACGCATCATGGGCATCATCAGCCCGGAGAAGAACAGGGCCTTCCAGGCCGCGGCGTGGAGCGCGGTGTTCTCCTCCTCAAAGCGCCGCAGGATGCCCGCTTCCGCGTTGAAGGCCTTGACCACCGCGTGACCGCCAAAGGCTTCCTCCACCACCCCGTTCACCCGGCCCAGGCGCTCCTGCTGTTCCCGGAAGAAGCGCTGGGACCGCTTCACGATGAAGGTCACCGTGGCGCCCGAAAGGGGCACGACCACCAGCGCGGCCAGGGTCATGGGCAGGCTGATGCTCAGCATCATGACCAGGATGCCCACCACCGTGGCCACCGAGGTCACGGTCTGGGTCAGGCTCTGGGCCAGGGACTGGTTGATGGTCTCCACATCGTTGGCAAAAAGGGAAATGACCTGGCCGTGGGACGTGCCATCGAAGTAACGGAAGGGCATCCGGTGGATTTTGGCCATCAGGTGCTTGCGCAGGTCGTAGGTCACTTCCGCGGCCACGCCCGTCATGAGCCAGCCCTGGGCGTAACTGAAGAATGCGGAGACGCCGTACAGGCCCAGCGCGAAGAGGAGCAGCCGGCCGATGGTGCCGAAAGGCACTTCCCCTGTGCCCGCGATTTGGGCCATCAAGCCATCAAACAACGCCGTGGTGGCGTTCCCCAGGATCTTCGGCCCCACCACGGTGAAGGCCGTGGAACCCAGGGCCATGAGGAACGCGGCCAGGATTTTCCAGCGATAGGGCCGCAGGTAGGCCAGGAGTTTCTTCACCGTGCCGCGGAAATCCCGGGCCTTTTCCACGGGCAGGGCAAAGGCCCCGTGGCCGGGCATCCGTCCGGGTCGGCGGGTGGGGGAAGCGCGGTGGTGGGACATATCGGTGCGGCGGGTTGACGGATGGGACACCGTTCTACACGTTCGGAAAACACGACAGGGTGCGGCTTGCTTGCCGCACCTCATTGGGGCTATCACATGTTATCCAAAACCCCCGAAAACACAAAGAGGTTTCAAGCAGCCTCTTGAGGAGGTTTCTCGCCCTGGATGAGGGAACGTACCAGGGAGCGATAAGCCCCCAGGCTCATCCATTGCACCCGTAAAACGTTTTCCTGCTCCGGAACGGCGGAGAACATCCAGGTGCGATGGGGGCCTTGCAATACGAAAGCCCCTTCGTTGGAGTAGGGTTGGCGCTTTTCATCGTAATCGATGCGCACAATCACCCCGCGATAATGTGCATGGATGAGGTCCTCAGCCAGTTGGGAAGCGGCCTCTTGGGGGAGATTCATCGCCGCCAGGGCAGCGTCCATCTCCTCCTGGTTCCGGGCCTTGTAGAACTGGCGAAAGGCCTCGGCGGGCACCAGGCCGAATTCCTTTTCCTCTTCCCACTGCTCGCGAGGAACTTCAAAGAAAAGCCATCCGGAAATCAACGCATCATCGGTCGAGACCCATCCGAAACGATGCACGACCTCATAAACCAGCATGTGCGCCAGCACCCCTTTGGGGGTGAAGTGCAGGGACAACGACAAAGGCGAACCTTCCCGGGGACGCTTTTGGAATTGAAGCGTAAACTTCGTCTCAATAAATCCCTGGACGAGTTCCTGGAGCTGTTGGGATAAAGCCGGCCGGCCATTTTCCATGGCGATGCTTTCCCGGGCCAGCAGGCTGTGGCTGGCCGCCTCCAGGTAGGCGCGCGCGACTTCGGGGGAGATGTCCCCATACTGCGCGCGCAAGATGACCGCTGCATCTTCGGGGTATCCTAATAATGAGACACACAAGGCAAGTTCTTCCGTTGTCAGGGCAAGATCAAGGGGGTTCATTGTACCCTCCTTATTTTACAAACAAAATGTAAACACTGGCGAGGACCCACATAATAAGGTAAACAACAAACCATTCTTTTAGACGAATCGGTTCCCTACGCTTTTCTACCCATCGCTGCATGGCCCATGGAAGCATTGCAGCCTCACCAAGCCCGACAATAAGGACCACGCTCAACCACCGGGGAAGGGCAATGTAATTGGCCACATACTGCGCGTAATAGACAAGGCCAGCCATGCCCAAAGCGATGAGTGAAATACCCCATAGCATCCACCAGGGGAGGAAAACGCCTCGCGGCGAACGTTGTCTCTTCCTCGCCATAGGCTTGTTACCTACCGAATAATTTTAGTACAGAACGAATACCGTGCTCTGCCCACTGCGCAGTTTTTTCCACAACGGCTTCTGCGGCTTCCGCTGCACCCTCTACAGCATCGGCCAGGGGTTCGGTAAGAGCGTCAGAAACCGTTTCCTCCAGCCATTCGGTAACTGGAAGGTCCCCAATTTTGACCTGTTCCGCGATCCAATGCGCGGCAATGGGGCCAACGAAACCGCCCACCTTGGCACCAATGACCGCCCCCACAGGACCGGCCACAAGCCCACCCAGGGTAGCACCTGCCAAACTCCCGGCATAGGCCCCGGCACTGCTCAAAGCCACATCGGTAATCACGCCGATCGTTCCCTCGATACCTGTGGCGATGCCAACACGCAACGGATCACCGTAGTAATCTTTCCAGTTTTCCCGCGTCTCACCAATAAACTCACCGCCCACCGTAATCCAAAAACCTAACCGCTTTGGATTGATGACATCCTCAAACTCCTCTTTGAAAGTGCGCAGAAGACGCTTCGAGGCAATGACGCGAGCGTTTTGCAACAGGGCGGCCCTTGAGATAAACATTTGCTTGCCGCCCACCACAGCGACCCCGCTCATACCGGCGATGAAGGGGGTCGAAAACGTCAAGCGCCGAACCAGCTTCTGCAAGTCGTATAATGACGACCAACGGTCCAATCGTTTGTCCCAGGTATCTAAGAATTCGAAGAACTCGTCGCCCTGCTCAAAGAACGAATACGCCGACCAGGGCAATACTGCCCGGTCATCAACAGCAAGCCATTCGAAGTATTCAGCCCAGGCTTTTTTGTGATTGTTCGCAATAAGGCGCAAACGGCGGGCATAGGCAATACGCAAGCCCCGCACCCGGGCAACATACTCTTGGGTGGCAGGTGCCATCCAAGCAAATTCAACCCGCCGGGCAATTCGTTCCAAAGTCTCAACCGTTTCCGTCCATTCCTGCAAAATACGATCGAGCCGCTGAAGGATTTCCGACGTTGTTTCAACTTCCATATGGATAACGGTCATACCTCCCCCCCGCTTCACCAGGTTTGATCCATCGCCAGATATTCGCGCAATTCGCTCCGCAGGGTTTCGATGAGCTCATACAAAAACCGATGATAACGTGCTGTGTATTGAAGTTCTCCGCCTTGCTTCTGGTAATACATCTCCGGAGAAGGGCCATACCAGACCTGCTGCAATTGCTCCAGCGCGGCACGGAATTGTTGGTCCAGATGTTGAACCTGAATCAGCATCTGTTCCATTTCCCGGAGTATGCGTTGGATTTGCGCTGTATCCATGTAAATACGCATACTCACCTCCATCACCATTTTCTGAGAAGGTGCTTCGCACCCTCATTGGGCTTTGGCTTTTTGTGATAGGCTGGCGGGGAAGGGCAATGCCCTCCCCCACCCCCTGATAGCCTCAGCAAAACCTTGTTTTGGGCGGTGAGGCTGCCTTCCCCATGGCTCATAGGTCGATGTATTGCTACAAATCCGGACTTATTTATTGAGCAGGTGTTTCGCACCTGCTCACACCCTCTGCCTAATCATGCACGAAAATGCGAATCTTCCCCAAACGGCTCTGGCCAAAGCCCTTGACCAGGGGGATGTCGTTGGCGTTGATGGCCCCGGCCTGGGCAATGCGAATGCTGGCCAGGTCCGTGATTTGCTGGTTGGGCCGCACCACCGCGATGTGATCCGGGGTCACCACCACGGCCATCTTGCCGCTGTTGACGTAACGCTCCAGTTCCGCCAGGTTGTTCACCGAAATCTCCTTCCACCCCTGTTCCGCAGCCTTGATGGGCGCGTTGGGATCGGTGAAGTACCGCCAGAGGTCCGGCATCCCAATGGTCGCCCGGTCTCGCGGGTTGATGCCCCATTCGGCCTTGGTGGGGAAGGGATGCCCCATGGCCCGGGCCACGTCGCCGGCAAAGGTGTTACAGTAGGTGTAGGGGTAACGGGGGTCTTTGGCATAGCGGGGGTTGTTCCCCACCGCGAACTGGTTGATGACGTCGGCATACAGGTTGGGGTCCCGGTTGTCGGGCGTGCTCTTGACCACCGCGTCCAGAGGCAGCTGGCCGGGTTTGCCGTAGGTGCTATCCATACCCGGGGCCGGCCTGGTGCCATCGAAACGGGGCTGATAGCGGCTTTGCGATTGCGGTGGCTGGGAGCCCTCTG
>JALXBY010000221.1 GCA_026991215.1 Anaerolineales bacterium | reverse complement strand
CTGAACGCCTCTTCCAGCGCGGCCCGGGAGAAATCCCGGCCCACATGCAGGGGGACGACCATACCGGGGAAAATCACCAGGTTGCGGATGGGGAGCACGGACAGGACCATGGTCCCGTCCCGGCGGGTGGGCGTATCGGGGATGGTCTCCAGGTACTGGTACTTCATGTAGAGGAACTGGAGCATCTGCCGCCAGTCCTCAGGCGGGAGCCACGGCTGTGGGCCGAAATCCGCGACCTGCGTCAGGTAAGGCCAGAAGGGACGTCCCATAGGGCATCACCTCACCGGCGGGATGACGGACCAGGAGGCAAGGACCCATCGAAAGGGGACGATGGGCCGAAGCGGTTTAATTCTATCCACCCTCCTGACCCATGACGGGCATCATGATAGCACAAGGGGAAAGTTCGGGCCTACGAAAAAAGGACGGGTTCGTGACCCGTCCTTGGATGCAGTCGGGGCGGGCGGATTTGAACCGCCGACCTCACGGACCCGAACCGTGCGCTCTATCCGGGCTGAGCTACGCCCCGCTGCATGGGCGCGGAGGGACTCGAACCCCCAACCAACGGCTTAAAAGGCCGCTGCTCTGCCACTTGAGCTACGCGCCCGCATGTACCGGCCCCCATTGTAGCACCCCAGAGGAATCGCGTCAATCGCCGCGGGCAACAGAACAGATGTAATTTTGCCAGCGACGCCAAAGCAGCCGCCCGCGGAAATCAGGGGCCAAAGGGCGAGGTATACTTCTTGCACTCGGCCCGAAACCCAGCAAAAGGAGGCCACGATGGAACAGGCGACCCCCTCGGCCCCCGCCGAACGCTACCGCAAGCAAGTCTGTGGGCTGGTGGCCTACTACATGGTACTCCTGACGGCGATTTTGGTCCTCGTGTTCGACCTCTGGATTAGCGGCAATGCGCTGCTGCGCCGGCTGGGTGTTGGCCAGAACGTGTTGACGGCCCCCCTGTTCCTGCCTTTGGTGTCCGCGGTCCTGGGGGGTGCGCTGGGGAGCATTCTGTACAACATCCGGCAGTTGTTCCACTACTACGCGCGCGAGCCGCAAAAGTACAACCCCCGCTGGCTGGGGAAGTACGTTTCCGGCCCCCTGGAGGGCGGCCTGCTGGCCCTCGTGGTCTACGCCCTGCTGCGGGGCGGCGTGGTGGTGTTCAACCCCGTGGCCGTGGCCGCCATCCAGACTACTCCCGATATGGAGCAGGCCTTAGCCCAGGCTGGCGTGACCGCGGGCCTGGCCGCCTTTGGCCTGGGGACCTTGGTCGGCTTTGGGACCCGGGACGTGGTGGGCTGGCTGCAGGACCTGGTGGAGACCATGTTCGGCGAACGGGCACGCCGCCAAGAACAGGAGGAACCCCGGGGAGGCGAAGCCGACTTCCCTTTCGAACAGGGATGACGTCCGCGGCCCCGCAACACATCACAGAGGCCACCGGGGAGCCGCCCCGCGTCCAGGGCACCGGATAGGAGCCATCGCCATGCAAGGTCCCCATCCCCAACTGGCCGGCGTGGTGCTGGCCGGCGGGCGTTCCCGGCGCATGGGCCGGGATAAGGCCCGGCTGCTCTTCCTGGGCGAACCCCTGATTGCCCGGACCGTGCGGCGGATGGCCCGGGCCGCCCGCCAGGTGGTGGTCGTGGCCCGGGAACCGGCCCGCTATGCCTTCACCGGCGTGGCCTGCGTGCCCGACGTGCTCCCTCAGGCTGGCCCCCTGGCCGGGCTTTGGAGCGGGGCCCTGACCCTGTCCTTCCCCTACTTCGTCGCGGGGGCCTGCGACATGCCCTTCTTCAACCCCCGGCTGGCTTTGGGCCTGCTGCACCTTCTGGTGGAAGAAGACCTGGACGCCGCGGTCCCCCGCGACGCGCAGGGCCGCGAACAGCCCCTGCACGGCGTGTACCGCCGGGCCGCCTTCCTCGAAGCCGCGGCCCGGGCCCTGCGCCAGGAGCGGTACGCCATCCGGGCGGCCTGGCCCTACCTGCGGCTCCGCATCGTGCCCCCGGACCTGTGGCGACGCTGGGACCCGGACGGGCTGGCCTTCCGCAACGCGAACACCCCGGAGGAATGGCGCGCCTTGCGGGACCTGGCTTTGAACACCGCGGAGACCTGAGCACAAACACCCTCGCATCAGGGAGGCAACCCATGAGCCCTATGTTCGTCCCCGGCCCCGTAGACGTGGCCCCGGAAGTGGCCCAGGCCCAGACCCGGGCCATGCTCCCCCACCGCAGCCCGGAGTTCGAGGCCATCTTCCACGCCTGCGAGCAGCGGGCCCGGGCCCTGTTCCGGACCCAGTACCGGGTGTTCCTCATCGCGGCCTCGGGCACCGCGTTCCAGGAAGCCTGCGTGCGCAACCTGGTGACCGAACGCATGCTGGTCGTGGTCAACGGCGGGTTCGGCAAGCGCTGGGCCGACGTGGGCCGCACCAATGGCAAACAGGTGGACGTGCTGGAGGTCCCCTGGGGCAGGGCCGCGCGGCCGGAGCAGGTGGCCGAGATGCTGCAAAAAGCCCGCTACGACGTGCTGGCCGTGGTGCATAATGAGACGTCCACCGGGGTGGAAAACCCGGTGCGGGACATCGCCGCCGCGGCCCGGCAGGTGCAGCCCGAGATTTTCATCTGCGTGGACTCGGTTTCCGGCCTGGCCGGCGCGCCCCTGGAGATGGACGCCTGGGGCCTGGACGTGGTGTTCACGTCCTCCCAAAAGGCCCTGGCCCTGCCGCCCGGCCTGGCCCTGGCCGCGGTCTCGGACCGGGCCCTGGAACGGGCAAAGGAGGTCCCCAACCGGGGCTGGTACCTGGACTTCCTGCGGCTGGAAAAGCACCGTCTGAAGGACTCCACGCCCTCGACCCCGCCCGTGGGCCTGATTTACGCCCTGGACGTGCAGCTGGACCGCATCTTCCAGGAGGGCCTGGAGAACCGCTGGGCCCGGCACGAACGCATGGCCCGCATGGTCCAGGAATGGGCCCTGGCCCGGGGCTTTGAACTCTTCGCGGAAGCCGGTTACCGCTCCCGCACGGTGACCGCCATCGTGAACACCCGGAACCTGGACATCGGCGACGTGAACCGCTTTTTGCTGCAGCGGGGGATGCGCATCGCTTCGGGCTACGGCCCCCTCAAGGGCAAGACCTTCCGCATCGCCCACATGGGCGAGTTGCAGCCCAGGGACTTCGAGTTCCTCTTCGAGGCCCTGGACGAATACCTCAAGAAACACGGGTAACCGCAACGGGCGGCGAGCCAGCGCTGCCCCGCCACGCTTCGCCAAGGAGTGGCCCTCATGCCCAACACCGTCCCCTTCGACGACCCGTTGAAGAAACCCCAGGTGGGCGAGGTCTACGAACTGACCCCCAGCACCTGGGCCTACGGCGGCGAGGCCATGGGCCGCCTGCCCGATGGCCGGGCCGTGTTCGTGGCCTATACCCTGCCGGGGGAACACGTGCGCATCCGGCTCACCGAGGTCAAAAGCCACTACGCCCGGGGCGAGGTGGAGGCCATCCTGCAACCTTCACCGGACCGGGTGCCGCCCCGATGCCCTCATTTTGGCGTCTGCGGGGGATGCCACTACCAGCACGTCCACTACGCGGCCCAGCTTGCGGCCAAAACCGCCATCGTGCGGGACCAGCTGGAGCGCATCGGCAAGCTCTATGGGGTCAAGGTCGCGCCCACCGTGCCCTCCCCCCGGCCCTGGGAGTACCGCAACAACCTGCAGTTCCACGTAGATGCCCAGGGCCGGCTGGGCTTCCACCGCTTCCGCAGCGAGGAAATCGTGCCCATCGAAACGTGCCTGCTGGCCGACCCGGTGGTGGCCCAGGTGTGGCCCAACATCCACGTGGAGGACCCGGAGGCCATACGACGGGTGCAGGTGCGCAGCGGCGCGGAAGGCGAGGCCATGGTGGTGCTGGAAGGCGAAAGCCCCAAACCGCCCGCCGCGGCCCGGGTGGAAAGCGAGGTCTCCGTGGTCTACCTGGGTCCCAGCCCGGAAGACGTGTACGTGCTGGCCGGCCGTTCGTACCTGGTGCAGGAGGTCAAAGGCCGGCTGTTCCGGGTCTCGGCCGGGGCCTTCTTCCAGGTCAACCTGGCCGTGGCCGAACTGATGATCGACCACATCCTGGAGAACCTGCCTTTGGAGGGGGAAGAAACCCTGCTGGAACTCTATGCCGGCGTGGGCCTGTTCACCGCGTTCCTGGCCCCCCGGGTCCGCCGGGTGATTGCCGTGGAAGCCTCCCCGGCCGCGTGCGAGGACTTCGCGGTGAACCTGGACGAATTCGACCACGTGGCTCTGTACGAAGCGCCCGTGGAAGACGTGCTCCCCCACCTGCTGGCCCAGGGGGAACGGGTAGACGTGGCCCTGCTGGACCCGCCCCGGACCGGCCTTTCCAAACAGGCCCTGCGGGACCTGGTGCGCTTGGCACCCAGGCGCATCGTCTACGTTTCCTGCAACCCCGCGACCTTGGCCCGGGATGCCCACCAACTGGCGGAACAGGGCTACCGCCTGGTACGCATCACCCCCTTCGATATGTTCCCCCAAACCTACCACATCGAAACGGTCAGTTTCTGGGAACGCACGGTGTAATCCGGGAGCGGTCGGCGGTCAGCCGTCGGCTCTTGGGGTAAAGGCCACCATGCCCGGACCCTCAGGCCGCCACCGCGTCCCCGGCCGCGCTGACCTCGTCGAAACCGTACCCGCCGATGAGCCGGCCCAGGGTTTCGGGGGTCAGATCCTGGGCAGGCAGGGGCCGGGAGACCCGGCCCGCGAAGAACACCAACACCCGGTCGCTGTAGTTCAGGATTTCGTCCAGGTCCGCGGACATGAAGAACACGGCCGCGCCCTGCCGGCAGCGGTCCAGCAGGTGCTCCCACACCCACAGGGTGGATTCCATGTCCAGGCCCCGGGTGGGATGTTCCATGAAAATCATGCGCAGGTCGGGCCGCAGCAGGGAAAGCAACAACCGCTGCTGATTCCCGCCCGAGAGGGCCTCGGCCACGGTATCCGGCCGGCCCCGGATTTGAAACTGCTGAATCGCTTCCTTGGCCAGGGCCTGCATCCGGCCATAGTCCACCATCCAGTGGTCGTAGGCCCGGACCAAGGCCAGGTGTTCGGCCACGGTCAGGCCGGGGAAGAGGCCCTCTTCCAGCCGGGTAGCCGGGAGATAGGTGGCCCCGGCCCGGTAGAAGTCCAGGTACCCCCGGCCCGTCATGTCCTGACCGTTGAACCAGATGCGGCCAGCCTCAGGCCGCATCTGGTTCAACGG
>JALXBY010000220.1 GCA_026991215.1 Anaerolineales bacterium | reverse complement strand
CGAAGATGGGGCTGAACTCACCCTCAAAGCCCGGACGGCGTTCCTCCGTCGTTTACGGAACCCCCTCCCCCTGGCTGCCTGATTCGGCAACTTTTGCACGCACCCTAGCATTGGAGGGAGCCGCCGAATATATCGTGTTTCGCTATAATGACCCAAAAACCAGGAGGAAGGCCATGTCCCGGTGGTTTTTCCTCGCCTTTGTGTTGGTCCTGGCCGCTTGCGGGCGGTCCACGCCAACGCCGACCGAACCGCCGCTCCCCTCGCCAACTGCAACCCTTCTCCCCACGGCAACGCCCTCCCCAACGCCCACCGCGACGCCCACACCAACCTCTACTCCGACCCCTACGATTACCCCCACGCCAGGACCGTATGCCACGATCGAGGTATCCGGCAGCTTCTCCGTGACCTACAAACGGGCCGACTGGGAGGCCCAGGGGCCTGTTCAGCTGGCCCACAAGACCATCGAAAGATGCGAAGTGGTCTTCGGGCAGGCCTCGGAATGGCCCGCGGCCCCCAAACGCACCCGCCTCTTTGGCTATCCTTTCGATACCACGACCTGGCGGGCGCAAGGGAAAACGTATCGGCTTTACGTCGGCCCCCAGGGACTGTATGAGTGGGGCCTGGACCCCATCATCATGCGCATTTCGGCTCCGTCCGCGCGGTTCCAGGCCTGCCAGAAGGCGGCCCTGACCGTGCTCAAAACCTTCCACATCAGCGAGGACCAGCAGAAAATCTGCCCCTACGCGCAGGAAAGCCCCTTCCGGGTAGGGATGCGGGTGCGCACTATAGACACGGTTTACTTGCGCAGCGAACCCCGATGGGCCGAGGAAACCCGCCTCAAGTTGCTCAAGCCCGGGGTGGAAATGAAAATCATTGGTGGACCTATTTGCGCGCCCTACCCCAAAGGGGTGTACGTCTACTGGCAGGTGCGCCTGCCAGACGGCAGCACGGCCTGGATTGCCGAGGGCGACCCCCAGGGGATGTACATCGAAGAGGTGCGGTAGGCTACACTTTCAAAAACCAGGACGACCCGCGGCACAATGGGTGCCGCGGGTTTGTTTTTTTTTCCTGACCATATCTTGCAAAGGAGGGCAAATATGCTGGAACAGGAACTGGCTGAATTCTTTGCAGAGCACGATTGGCGTCCCTATACGGAAAGCCTGTATGGACGTATTTTGCGTCGTTTCTTCTCGCAGGTTTCCGATGTCGAGAACCTCAGCGCGGCCGGTTTCCGGAAGTGGTTGATGGACCAGACCACGTTTTGGCCCGGCCCAGGGTGTGACAAATGTCATGTTGACCCACGCGGATTTCCCTCTATGGTCAATCTCGACCAATTCGGTCAAGGTTGTCAGGCTTGGCGTGAACAAGGTGGGTGGGCCGTGCCTTATCTGGTGACCCGTCGCGCCGATTACGCCGTTCGTCTGCTCCTGGGCCTTGCCCGGCATCCCCAGGGGAGCCGCCTCCCGGCCCGGCAGATAAGCCGGGAGATGCTCATCCCCCTGCCTATGCTCTATGCCTTGCTCAAGCCCCTGGCCCAGGCTGGTTTGATTCGCACTTACCCCGGCTCCCAGGGCGGCATCGCCCTGGCCCGGCCCCTGCATGAGATTTCCCTTTGGGACATCGTGACCACCGTCGAGCGGGCGCCCGTCGTTTCCCCGTGCGTGGAAGATTTCGACTTCTGCCCTCTGGCACCCGGCTGCCCGGTGCGTAAGCAATGGCTCCGCCTGCAGCACGCCATCGAACACCACCTGCGTTCTGTCACCCTGGCTGACCTGCAACAGGATGCCGCAGGTGAACGAACCTGGCCTTTACATCTTACGGTGCAGCAGAGGTTTCCTCAGAACCCCATCCCAGAGCAACGGGAACCATGAGCCGCCAGGTTTACTACTTCATGTACGGTTTCCTGGGCTTGATTTTTCTGGGCGCGGTGGCCTTCAAGGTCTTCCAGCCCATTCAGGTGCTGCCCCGCATTCGGCTGGCCCCAGGTTTCACCCTGTACGATGCCCAGGGCAACCCGGTGACCAGTGAGGACATGCGGGGCAGAATCGCCCTTTATGGCTTCTGGGCCGCGCGCTGCCGGGGCTGTGAGCAGGTGCTCCCCACCATGACCTACGTGGCCAAACACCTGCCCGAACAACCCGAATGGCAGGCCGGGGATTTGGACATCGCCTTCGTCATCATCGATGTGGACCCAGAACGGGATGGCCCTGTGCTGGCCGAATACACCCAGCGCCTTCGCCAGGAGACCGGCCAGTCCTGGTTCTTCGTGACCCATCCGGACGTGCGTTACCTCAAGACCGTGGTGGGCGGGGGCTTTGAAGTCTTCTTCGCCAAACAAGGGGACGTGGTGGAAGTGGACCCCAAGTACATCATCGTGGACGGCTGGGGCATCATCCGGGGTGAGTACGCCTATCAGACCATCGAGCCGAACCACCGCCGGCTGTTGCGACACCTCAACGTGCTGGCCCAGGAGATTCACAACAGCAAAGGGGCCGCGCGGGTGGCCTATGAAGCGGCCCACCTCTTCTTGTGTTACGCCAAGTGAAGGCTGGCTCCTGAATTTTGCATTTCCATGACCAATTGGCCATGGTAACATCTTCCCCCATCATGCTGGCAATCACCAACTTTGTGTGGAGGAGTTCGGGATGGCTTCGCGACGCCTCTTGTGGGTGGTGCTGGGCCTGGCCGTGGTGCTGGTCCTGGGCACCGTGGCCTACCGTCGGTTCCTGTACCACGAGTTCGTGGGTACCGTGATTCAATCGCCCGAACCGGCCTTCGATTTCGAGTTGATGTCCGCCGAAGGGCCGGTGCGCCTCAGCGACTTTCGGGGCAAGGTGGTCATCCTCTTCTTCGGCTATACCCACTGCCCCGACGTATGCCCGACGACGCTGGCCAAACTCGCCAAGGTCATGGAATACCTGGACAACGACGCCCAACAGGTTCAGGTCCTGATGATTTCCGTGGACCCGGACCGGGATTCTCCCGAAGTGGTCCAGTCCTACGCCTCCCACTTCTACCCCAGTTTCATTGGGCTGACCGGCACGCCAGAGCAGATTCAAGAGGTGGCCACCAAGTACGGGATTTACTACAAAAAGCGGGAGGGGACTTCGGAAAGCGGGTACCTGGTTGACCACACGGCTTCCCTCATCCTCATCGACCCGGAAGGGTACGTCAAACTGATTTTCCCCTCGGTGGTGCCCGAGGATGAGGAATATCTGAAGGCCATGGCCGAGGACATCCGTTACATCCTGCGTCATTGAGGAAGGGTATACCCCGTTTGGCTGGATGCAGCCAGGCGGGATTCGTGTCCGGCATACACACAACTTCCTTTATGGAGGTGGGCTGATGCACCATGAAGAGGAGTTCACCCCGAAGGGCACGTGGGCGCTGGCCCTGCTGTTCGTGCTGCTGCTCGTGTTGATTTGGGGGAGCATTTATTACATGCTCGTTTCTCAGGGTCCAACGGTATAGTCTGAAGATGGAGGTGCGGCATGGACATCCATACCTTGGAGAAGCGCTGGATTCAACTTTCGATTACGTTGCTCGCAGCCTTTGCCGTGCTCATTGGGGTGGCGGCGTACGCGTTTGGTTTCCAGGTCCCCCGCCTGGAGCAGCGGGTGCGGCCGGAAGACGTCTTGAATGACCCCAAGTGGGGGAAGGTCCGGGAACTGGAACCGGGCCGGACGTATGAGGTCTATCTCATCTCCCGGACCTGGCAGTTCCAGCCCCGGAGGATTGAAATCCCGCGAGGGGCCAAAGTCACGTTTTACGTGACCAGTGTGGACGTCCAGCACGGGTTCAAAGTGATGGGCACCAGCATCTCCATGCAGGTCTTGCCGGGCTACGTGGGGGTGATTTCCTACACCTTCAAGGAGCCGGGAGTTTACCGCTTCATCTGTACCGAATACTGTGGCTTGGCCCATGCCGCGATGTTCGGTGAAATCATCGTGAAATAAGGAGGTGTGGTGATGCAGGCCGCTTTTTCCCTTTCGCGTGAAGAGCGCAAACTGATTGGCTGGCATCTGGCCATTGCGGTGATTGCCCTGGCCATCGGCAGTTTCTTCGGCCCCCTGCAGGCCTTGAACTGGGGCGGCTTCGATTACTACCCCCTGATGCAGAAAATCGGCATCAAGAGTTACTACCAGGGGCTGACCCTGCACGGCGTACTCAACGCGATTGTGTGGACCACCTTCTTCATCATGGGCTTCCTCGCGTTCAACGTCATCTTTGGGTTCAAGCGGCCCCTGGCTTCCATCAAGGCCTACTGGGTGGGCTTTTGGATGATGCTCATCGGTACGCTCATCGCGGCCTTCTACATCCTGACCAACCAGGCCACGGTGCTGTATACCTTCTACCCGCCCCTGAAGGCGCCCTGGCTCTTCTACCTGGCCCTGGCTTTGGTCATCGTCGGCTCCTGGGTGGAAGGCTGGGTGCTGGTTGCCACCTACCGGGCCTGGCGTAAGGAAAACCCAGGGGTGCGGACCCCGCTGATTGCCTTCATGTCCCTGATTACCTTCGTCACCTGGCAGCTGGCCACCATTGGCGTGGCCATTGAGGTGCTGGCCCTGCTTCTGCCCTGGGCCGCGGGGTTGACCCCTGGCGTAGACGTCGAACTGGCCCGCACCTTCTTCTGGTGGTTTGGGCATCCCCTGGTCTACTTCTGGCTGCTGCCGGCCTATATCTCCTGGTACGCCTACCTGCCCCGCCAGGCCGGGGGCAAACTCTTTAGCGATACCCTTTCCCGCCTCGCGTTCTGGCTCTTCCTGCTGTTCTCGGTACCCGTTGGGTTCCATCATCAGTACGTGGACCCCGGCGTCTCCCCTGGCTGGCGCTTCCTGCACGCGCTGCTGACCTTCTCCGTCTTCCTGCCTTCCATGATGACCTTCTTCACCGTGATCGCCTCCCTGGAATACGCAGGGCGCAAGCGGGGCGGCAAAGGCTTGTTTGGCTGGCTCAAGACCCTGCCCTGGGGCGACCCCATTGTGTCTTCCCAACTTCTGTCGGGCATCCTCTTCGTGTTTGGGGGAATTGGCGGATTGATTAACGCCTCCTACAACCTCAACCTGATTCTGCACAACTCCGCGTGGGTGCCCGGTCACTTCCACCTCACTGTGGCCACCGCGGTGACCATGACCTTCATGGGCATCTCCTACTGGCTGGTGCCCTACCTGACCAAGAAACCGCTGGGCTGGCCCAAACTGGCCAAGATTCAGCCCTGGGTGTACTTCGTGGGTATGGCGATTTTCTC
>JALXBY010000219.1 GCA_026991215.1 Anaerolineales bacterium | reverse complement strand
GGGGCATAGCCGATGATGGGGCCGGGCTTGCCGTCCTTCTCGATGTGGATGGCCACCCAGCCGGGGCCTTCGGAGACCACCCTGGCAATCACCACCTTGCCGTCCATGATTTCCTGGTCCTGGACCTCAATCATGGGCTGGGCAGCCATGTCGCCCATGTCACCTTCCATCATGCCCTTCTTGGCCTTGAAGGGCTTGACCACGACCTTGTCGCCCACCTTGACAGGGACGTCAGGGCCGTCGGGGAACTCGTACTTGCCCTGCTCACCGGCATCTACGTGGAGCATGGCGAACAGGGTCTCGGTGGCCTTTTCGGTGTCGATTTCGACCTCGACGTTGGTGTTCTCACCGGCCTGGACAGGGGCGTAGCCGATGATGGGGCCGGGCTTGCCGTCCTTCTCGATGTGGATGGCCACCCAGCCGGGGCCTTCGGAGACCACCCTGGCAATCACCACCTTGCCGTCCATGATTTCCTGGTCCTGCACCTCGATGGATGGCTTGGCCATGGGTTCTTCCATCGCCGGCGCTTCGGTGGCAGCGGGGGCTTCGGTCGGTTCGGGCTGGGGCGTCGGCGTGGCCCGCTGACACGCGGCCAGGAAAGCCAGCGTCGCCAGCGCCAGGAGGAATACGGCCTTCCGCATCCTTCACCTCCTTCGTGTTGGGGATGTCCATTACATGCATACGTCGGAAAGCCGCAGGTGGATGAGGGAATCGGCGTAAAGCCGCCTCCGCAATTTGGCGGGGCTATGCCTGGCCTGCTTCCACCAAGGCGCGGTATCGCGCCCACACCTCAGGGGCCTTGGCCCGGGCCGCGTCCAGCACGGCGGCCTCGTCGATGGTAAGCAGCCGGCTGTCCCGCATCAGGGCGCGCCCCGCGACCACGGTATCCGTGACCATGGCCTCGTGAAAGCCGTAGAGGATGTGCCAGGGCAGGTTCTCCGGGGTCAGGGGCGTGGGCGCGGGGTAATCCACCAGGATGAAATCCGCGACCGCGCCGGGGCGCAGCACGCCCACGGGCCGGCCGAACAGCCGGCTGGCCAGGGCCACATTGGTGCGGTAGAGCATCTCAAAGGCCACGTCCCCCGGCATCTGCCGCGGGTCCAGGTGGTGCACCTTGGGCAGCAGGAAGGCGAAGCGCAGTTCCTCCCACATGGCGTGGGGGAAGCCATCGGTGCCCAGGGCCACCCGAACGCCCAGCCGCATCATGCTTTCCACCTGGGCCACGCCCACGCCGTTGTTCATGTTGGAACGGGGCTGATGGCTCACCCAGGTGCCGGTTTCGGCCAGCAGGCGCATCTCCCGGGCGTCCACGTGTACGGCATGGGCCACGATGGTGTTGGGACCCAGCAGGCCGTGGTTGTGGAGCCGTTCCACCACCCGGAAGCCGGTGCGGTAGAGGCTGTCGTATTCGTCGTCGGGGTGTTCGGCCACGTGGATGTGGAACCCGGCCTCCTCGGGCGTGGCCCGCCGCACCTGCCGCAGGGTTTCCTCGGAAAGGGTCATGCTCGCGTGCAGGCCCACCAGGGCCCGCACGCGGTCGCCGTAGGGCCGTTCTTCCTGTACCCGCCGGTAGAAGCGCAGGTTCTCCTCCAGCGCGGCCTGGGCCTTTTCAGGGCCGTAGCGGTCGGTGATTTCATAGGCCAGCACCGCCCGCAGGCCGGCCTGGCCCAGGACCTCGGCCAGCAGGTCCAGCGACCCCTCCAGGGCGTTGGGCGAGGCGTGGTGGTCGATGAGGGTGGTCGTGCCTTTGCGGATGGCATCCGCGGCCATGACCCAGGCGGAAAGGCGCACGGCCTCTTGGTCCAGGGCCTGGTCCAGGGGCCACCACAGCCGGCGGAGGATGTCGGGGAAATCCCGCGGGGGCGGCCCGGGGATGGCCATCCCCCGGGCGAACAGGCCGTAGATGTGGGTATGCGCGCAGATGCTGCCGGGCAGCAGCAGGCGGCCCCGGGCGTCCCAGATGGTTTCCGCGTTCGGGTAGCGCTGCTGGAGTTCTTCCGAGGGGGCCAGGTCCACGATGGCATCCCCCTCGATGGCCAGGCCATGGTCTTCCAGCACGGCCAGGGGGTCGTTCATGGGCAGTACGGTCGCGTGCAGAACAAGCCAGGGCATGGTCCACCTCCGCGGAATGGGGTAAGGGGATGATACCAGGGGGAACGGTGGTCGTTGGTCGATGGTCGATCGTCGATCGTCGATCGTCGATCGTCGTTGGTCGTTGGTCGATCGTCGGTGGTCGGTCGTCGTTCGTTGGTGGTCGTTTGTCGAAGGTTTATAAAACACATGAAAATCCCTTGGCAACATGCATCTTTCCTGTATACTCCAAGTACCCGTACCATGAGGGTGTGCGTATGTATCGACGTTTGTGGCATCTATTGATGATGTGGCGACGCGGTGAAGATGGTGGGGACCAGGGGGGCCCCAACCCGATTCCCACGTCGCGCCCCACTTCACCGCAAGGGAGGGATACCCCCATGCATACTTCTCGCTGGCGTATTGGTGTGTTCATCGACGTACAAAATCTATATCACACGACGAAAGAGCTGTGGCCCGGTTACAAACTGAACTATCGAGCCCTGCGAGACTACATTTTGAGCCAGGCGCCCAACCCGCGGGCCGTGACCTTCCATGCCTTCACGGCCATCAATCCGGAATGGCGGGCCCAGGAGCAGTTCCTCTGGGCCCTGGTGCACATGGGCTACCGGATTATCAGCAAGCCCATCCGCCGCATGCCCGATGGCAGCATCAAAGGGGATATGGACCTGGAGATGGCCCTGGAGATCCTCCAGATGGCCCCCAGCCTGGACGAGGTGGTCCTGGTCACGGGCGATGGCGACTTCGTGCCCCTGGTCCACCAACTGGCATGGATGGGGAAAATCGTGCGGGTCATCGGCCCTGGCCGGCTGACGGCCCAGGAACTGGCCATGGTCGCCCACCACTTCCAGTCCATCGAACACATCGATGGCTTCCTGGTACCCGACGAGGCCTTTGCCCTGGCCCATGAAGCCGTGACCCACGGGCACAACGGCCACGGCGACCGGGCCTGACCCCCAGGCCCATATCCCAACCCATCGTCGCTTCCGGGAGGTGGGGAGGGTCGTATGACCGCCTGGCTCGCAGACCCCAATCTCCTCTTCGGGCTGCTTTTGGCCGCGCTGTTCGTCAGCGTGCTGGCCGCGCTCACACCGGGCACCGGCTTTCTGGAACTCCTGGCCACCGGCTTGTGGATTCTGGTGGCCATGGGGTTGTTGCGGGTTTCGGTCCGCCTCTGGGCCGCGGGGTTGCTCGTGCTGGCGGGCGTGCCCTTCGTGGCCTACCTGCGCACCCGCAGGCCGCCCTGGATGGCCGGGACCCTGGCCCTGCTGGTTCTGGGCGCGGTGTTGCTCTTCCGGCCTCAAGAGGGGCAGGGCCTGCTGGGGCTGCACCCCCTGTGGGCGGCCAGCGGTAGCCTGCTTTTCGCCCTGACCCTGTGGTTTGGCGCGCAGAAGATTACCGAAGCCCTGCACCGGCCCCGGCTCATGGACCTTTCTGACCTGGAGGAGCAGGTGGGTATCACCCGGACGCCGGTGCACCATGAGGGCACGGTTTACATCGCGGGGGAACTCTGGAGCGCGCGAAGCGCCCGGCCCCTGCCGGCCGGCATCCGGGTGCGGGTGGTCCGGCGGGAGGGGTTGACCCTGTGGGTCGAACCCGTGCAGCCTGAGGAAACCTCGGAACCCGAGGCCCCGCGAGGGTAGCGCGAGGCCTTTTTCGATGACCTTCCCCAACGAGGCGCCCCATGCCCCTGGTGGAATGCGTACCCAACTTCTCCGAAGGCCGCCGGCCTGAGGTGGTGGCGGCCATCGTCCAGGCTATGGCCGCGGTGCCCCAGGTCCACGTGCTGGACGTGCACAGCGACCCGGACCACAACCGCAGCGTGGTCACCCTGGTGGGCCCGCCCCAGGCCGTGGCCGAGGCCGCGTTTCAGGGCATCGCGGAGGCCGCGCGGCGCATCAACCTGGAGGAACACCAGGGGCAGCACCCCCGCATCGGCGCGGCCGATGTGGTGCCCTTCGTGCCCCTGGAAGACATGACCATGGACGAAGCCGTAGACCTGGCCCGCGGGCTGGCCCGCCGGGTCGCGGCGGAACTGGACCTGCCCGTCTACCTCTATGGCTACGCGGCCCTGCGGCCCGAACGCCGGGCGCTGGAGCACATCCGCCGTGGGGGGTACGAAGGGCTCAAAGCCGCCATTGCCACGGACCCGGACCGCGCGCCGGATTTCGGCCCCCGGCGGCTTGGCCCGGCCGGCGCGGTGGTCATCGGCGCCCGGGATTTCCTCATCGCCTACAACGTCTACCTCACCACCGACGACGTGGACGTGGCCCGCCGCATCGCCCGTGCGGTCCGCCACAGTTCCGGCGGGTTGCGCTACGTCAAGGCCCTGGGCCTGCGGGTGAAGGGCCGGGCCCAGGTCTCCATGAACCTGACCGATTACCGGCGCACGCCGGTGCATCGGGTGATGGAACTCATCCGCAGCGAGGCCCGCCGGTACGGTACCCAGGTGCACCACAGCGAACTGGTGGGCATGATTCCCCAGAAAGCCCTGTGGGAGGCCGCCCGCTGGTACCTCCAGCTGGACGAGTTTCAGGACACTCAGGTGCTGGAGCCGCGGGTCTGGCAGGCGGTCCATGCGCCCACACGGGATGTGCTGACGCGGCTGGCCGAGCCGGGTCCGGGGCCGGCCTTCGTCACCCTGGCCGGGTACGTGGGGGCTATGGCGGCCGCGCTGCTGGCCAAACTGGCCAAAGTGGGGGAAGCCCAGGACCTGCGGGCCCGCGCGCTCGCACTGCGGCAGACGTGCCTCCGCTGGGCCGAGGCCGACGCCGCGGCCCTGCAGGCCCACTGGGCCGTGGTGCGCAAATTGGGGGAAAGGCCAGAAGCCCTGCCCCCCGCGCTCCAGGAGGGTCCCCGGCACATCCTGGCGGCCTTGCGGGAAATCCAGTCCCTGGCCCAGGCGCTGACCCACCTCCCCCCGGCCGCCCGCAAGGACGTGGAGGCCCTGCTGCCCGTGCTCGAGGCCCTCATCCAGGCCTTGCAAACCTTCGTGCCCGACGAAGCCGCAGCGTGAAGGGGGGCGCACCGCCACGCGTTTTTCAAAATCGAACAAAAGCAGCAAAAACCATCGCATTTTCTCACGGAGCCACAGAGGACACAGAGAAAATTTTGGGCTTCTCCAGCGGATACTCCGTGTCCTCCGTGGCTCTGTGTGAGGA
>JALXBY010000218.1 GCA_026991215.1 Anaerolineales bacterium | reverse complement strand
CAGGGGCAACCATTCACAGAGGACCGCTGAACCAACACCCTGGGTATGGGAGAGGGTGAAATGGCGGCACGACGGCTTCACCGGCGGGATGTCCTCAAACTGCTGCTGGCCGGCCTGGGCGTGGCCTGGTTCCCCAAGCAGGGGTCCCTGGTCTCCGCGGCTTCCCCACCTTGGGGCCGGGTGACCGCGAAAAAGGTCAGTATCCACAGCGCGCCTTCCTTCCAGGCCCCCAAAATGGGCGTGCGCTGGCAGGATGAGGTGCTGCCCATCCGGGGTACGGTGTATGGAAAGGAGCCGGAACACAACCCCCTGTGGTACCGGCTGGAGGGCGGCGGCTACGTCCACAGCGGGGAAATCCAGCCAGTGGACATCCGGGTGCATTTCCCCCAGCCGGTGCCCGAACGGGGCGCGCTGGCCGAAGTCACCGTGCCCTATACCGACGCGTTCGCCAAACCCAGCCGGCGCAGCCGGGTCAAGTACCGCCTGTATTACGCCTCGACCCACTGGGTCACCGCGGTGGTGCCCGACCTGGAAGAAGAGGGCGTCATGTGGTACCGCATCCAGGACGACAAATGGGAAGACCTGGTCTACTACGTCCCTGCCCGGCACCTGCGGCTCGTCCCGCCGGAGGAACTCACGCCCCTTTCGCCCCACGTGCCCCCGCGAGCCAAGCGCATCTACGTGGACTTGCGTACCCAGGTGCTGGTGGCCTTGGAATTCGACCAGCCGGTGTTCGCCACGCGCGTTTCCACGGGTGCGGTGTTCAGCACGGGCGACTACCGCACGCCCACGGGCGTGTATATCACCGCGTACAAACGGCCTTACCGCCACATGGCCACCAACAACCGGGCCTGGAACGGCTACGACCTGCCCGGCGTACCCTGGGTGTCTTACATCACCGAAGACGGTATCGCCCTGCACGGCACCTACTGGCATAATGATTTCGGCAGGCCCCGCAGCCACGGGTGCATCAACCTTTCGCCGGCCGCGGCCAAATGGCTGTTCCGATGGACCATGCCCACCGTGCCCCATAACCGCAAATGGGCCTACGACGCGCAGGTTGCAACCTACGTCCACGTGGTGGAGGACTATTTCCGATGACGGCCAAGCCCGTGTTCGAAGGCCTGGTCTACGACGAAGAAGGGAACCCCGTGGAGGTTCGCTGGGTGGGGGACGAACCCTGCTATGTGGTCTACGACCCGTGGGGCATGGCCTACCACATCCCCACGGAACAGGTGGACCGGCAGGTACTGGAAATGATGCGGAACTTGATGGAGGGGAACGAAACCCAGATAGCTCAGGCCATGGCCCAGTTCTTAGGGCAGGACGACCCCTTCAGCGTGGCCCTGCTGGAGCAGGAAGTGGTCCAGCGCATGGACGAACACCTGGAAGCCCTGCTGCACCTGGGCCTGCCGGAGAACGCCCGCTACCTGTTAGGGATGATGGGCTTCCGCATTTACATCAACCACCACGGGGACGTGGTCCACGTCGAGTGGCCCGCCGCGCCGGAGGACCTCGACGACCTGGACCCGGATTTGGGTTTGGCATAAGCGGGGATACATACTTTCATCGAATTCTCATTGCACGTTCGTCCGCCGCCGCGCATCGCAGGCGGCGGATTTGTGTTTTCCAACACAAAGTGTGGGAAAATTTCGTGGCGCGTTGTCCCCAGCAATTGCCTTCGGGTACGTGGGCCTGAAAGGTTTTGGGAGAAAGGCAGGGATGTAGCGTGTTCCCTGAACCCAAACTGGAGGTGAAACCATGGCGAAAATCGTGATTGTCGGCGCAGGATTTGCCGGGCACACCGCGGCGCTATATATCGGCCACCATCTGGGCAAAAAGCACGAAGTGACCGTGGTCAACAAGTACGACTACTTCCTCTTTGTGCCCTCGCTGGTCTGGGTCGGCGTGGGCAGAATGGACCCGAAGAAGACCATCATCCAACTGGAGCCGGTCTACCGTCGCAAGCACGTCCGCTTCGTACATGGCTCCCTCACCGAGATTCACCCCGAACCCGAAGAGCAATTCGTGGTGGTGAAGAAGGCCGACGGCAGCGGCACCGTGCGGCTGGACTACGATTACCTGCTCATTGCCACCGGACCTTACCTGAACTTCGACGCCACGCCCGGCCTGGGACCTCATACGGGCAACACCTACTCCATCTGCAACCTGGAGCACGCGGTTCAGACCAGGGACGCGTACCTCGAATGGGTCAAGCGGTTGGAAACCGGTGCGCGAGCCACCTTCGTCATCGGCACAGGGCACGGCACCGCAACGTGCCAGGGCGCGGCCGTAGAGTACATCACCAACATCCACAAGGACCTGGTGCGTCGCGGCTTGCGGGACCGGGTGGAACTCATCTACCTTTCCAACGAGCCTGCCCTGGGCGATTTCGGCATCCGCGGCATCCGGGCCCGCTATAAGGGCCGGCTGGTTTCCAGCGCGGACTTCATGGAAGCCGTGTTCCGGGACTTCGGCATCAAATGGGAGATCGGCAAGGCGGTCAAGAAGGTAGAACCCGGACGGATTTACTGGGAGGACATGAACGGCAACTTCGGCGAAACGCGCTACGATTTCGCCATGCTCATCCCCCAGTTCAAGGGCCAGGGCATCCACGTCAAGGTGCTGGGGCCCAACGGCGAGGACCTGCACGATCGCATCTTCAACGCCTCGGGTTTCGTAATTGTGGACGGCATCTACGGCCTGCCCTTCGAGCGACTGGAGCGCAATCCCGACGCCTGGCCCGCGGTGTACCAGAACCCGTACTATCCCAACATCTTCGCCGCAGGCATTGCCTTTGCGCCGCCCGGGCCGATTTCCGTACCTCACACCACGCCCAACGGCACGAAGATCGCGCCCGCGCCGCCCCGCACCGGCATGATTTCCGGCATCATCGGCCGCATCGTGGCCCTCAACATCATCGACCTGGTCAAAAAGGGCCGCATGACCCACGACGAACGCATGTCCGAGATGTTCGCCGCGTGCGTGGCCTCCATGGGCGATTCCCTCTGGGACGGCTCCGCGGTGGTCATCGTGGTATATCCCGTGGTCCCCGATTTCCGGCGCTACCCCAACGAAGAAGGCCGCGATCTGTTCGTCACCCACATGGAAATGGGTCTGAGCGGCGCGTGGATGAAGGCCCTCATCCACTACACCTTCATGTACAAGTTCCACGGCTATCCGGGCTGGCGCATCATCCCTGAATAGCGGAGGAGGAGGAGGAGGTGCACCATGGCTGCACAGACAAGTCACCCACAACAGGACCAGGCCGCCAAGAAGCCTGCTGTGGAATTCACACCACGGGACCGTTTCCTCATGAACAACAAACTCTACCAGCTGTGGCGCTTCATCGTGCTCAACATCAAGATTCTCAAGGCCGTAGACCACAGCAAGCGCTCGTGAAAGTCCATGGGCGTGAAGGTCCATGGGAATACAGAAGCCGGTGCTTCTTATCGTCGGCAGTCGGCAGTCAGCAGTCAGCCGTCAACCGACTGCAGGCTGCTGACCGCCGACTGCTCACCGCTTCCATCAAACCGGCGTGGCTTGTTTCGCGCGGGCCGCTATGGGTTTTGCAGCACCCGCAGTGGGCGGACGATAGTGCACCCGGAAACCCACCCGGCCGATGTGGAGGATGTCCCCCTCTTCCAGGGGATGGCCGCTTTCCGAAACTGGCGCGAAGTTGACCCAGGTCCCGGCCAGGGAACCCAGGTCCGCGACGTAGACCTGGCCCTGGGCGTCCTGCCAGAAGCGGGCGTGCCGGGAGGCCACCGAAGGGTCCTTCAACACCACCTGTGCGCCCTCGTCCGACGAGCCGACCACCACCTCCCCCGCGGGGATGTGGAGGGCCGGCCTCCCGTTCCCCAGAGGCGTGAGCCACACACCGCCTGCTTCCCCTTTGGCCTCACCCGCGGAACGCCGGGAAGCCCGCAGCCAACGACGCACGCCCCGGTACCGGTACTCCATCCAGGTCCCCCAGGCCAGCAACAGCACCAGCAACCCACCCAGCAAGGCCGGAAGCACCCAAAGGCCCCTGGACTCCGCGGGCGGCGGCATCCGGCCCTGGGTCCGGGTGAGCACACCCGGCGCCGCAGGGGTAACGGGCGGCTCCACCTGGACGGTCAGTTCCGGGCTGCGGCCCACAAGTCCCCAGACGTCCACAGCTTCCACCACCAGGGTGTGCGCGCCGGGCGTCACCCCCGCCAGTGGCCAGATGAGGAAGTCCGGCGCGTTCGGCCCGGCCCGTCGGTCCACCACCTGGCCATCGACCAAGAGACGTACCTCTTCCAGGTCCCGGATGCGGCCATCGGGGAAGTCCACGGTCAGGGGCACCCGCAGTTGGGAAGGCCGCACCCGCGGGGTGGCCGGCGGGGTCGCGGAGTCCTGGACCAGGGTCAATCGTTCTGGCACGCCGGTGGGTATGGGGCGGGGCGGTTCCAGGTTGAGGGAAAAGGAAAACCGGGCCTGGCCCGCGGGTAAGTCCTGCGGCTGCACCTGGAGGGTCAGGGCCACCGGCCCGCCCTGGGTGCGGGAAGAGCGATAACGGAGGGTGTAGACCCGGTCGCGACGGGCAAAGACCTCCTTCAAGTCCGGTAGCACCTCAACGCCCGAAAACAGGGCCACATGCCCGCCCGTGGCCTGGGCCAGTTCCGCCCAGGCCGCTTGCTGGGCCTGGGTGCGCTGCCGGTTGCCCACCACCCACACCATGACCTGAACATGCCGTTCCTGGGCCTGGCGGGCCAGTTCGGGCAGGGTCTGCAGGGCCTGTCGGTCCAGCGCCGCGGTGATAAAGAGCACGCCCTGCAGGGTTTCGGGTACCGCTAGGGGCCGGGCGGCCAGGTCCAGTGCGGTGGCCAGCGCGGTGGCCGAAGGCCCCGGCTCCTTGCGGGTGGGCTGGAAGGCCTGAAGCGCCTGCACCACCGCCTGCGGGTCCTGGGTTGCTTCCACCAGAACCTGATCCCGCAAAAGCAGGCTCAGGGTATGCTCCCCCGCGGGGAGGGCATCGAGCCAGTTCTTGAGTTGGTAGAAGATGTAGGTGTAGCGGGAAACCCCCTGGTTATCCCGCAGGGCAAAGCCCCGGTCGGGGTTGAGGGCAATCACCCACTGCAGCCGGGGTGCAATCCAGGCCAGGCGTTCGATCCGAACCGGCCGGCCGTCCTCCTGCAGGGTGAAGTCCTGCACCCGTAGGTCCGGCACCTGGCGGTTTTGGTTGTCCCACACCCACACCCGAACCTCGACCACGGGGAAGGCCCCATCACCGACCAGGAGCA
>JALXBY010000217.1 GCA_026991215.1 Anaerolineales bacterium | reverse complement strand
TCGGTCTGTCCGATGCACGAACCGTGTCTCGACATCATACCTGTTGCCCCAGCCCACGTGGCCCCCGACGCCAACCCACCGCGCGCGAGATATGGGTATGCGACAGAGACACCTCAGCCATTGAAAGGCATAGGGCCTGTTGGTACAATAGGGGCGGTCTGTGGGGAGGTGCCGGAGTGGTCGAACGGGGCCGCCTGCTAAGCGGTTGCGGGGGGTAAAACCTCCGCCGAGGGTTCGAATCCCTCCCTCCCCGCCTGTGCCCCCGTAGCTCAGTGGATAGAGCGTCTGCCTGCGGAGCAGGAGGTCGCGGGTTCGAGTCCCGCCGGGGGCTTTCTCCGGGCCAATCGGCCCGTTTTTTCTTTCCCAAAACCGCGCCTGGGAAGCCAACCACAGGCCTTTGCCTGCCCTTGTCCAACATCGCAGCCCCAACGGGGCTTCCCACGGGTTCTAACGTCCTGTTTATCCTCACGGCATACGCTAAATCTCGCCAATCTCCCGCCAAGGAGGGGAAACCTGCGATGGAGTTCAAAGACTACTACGCCATCCTCGGTGTGCGCCCCGATGCCACCCAGGAAGAAATCAAACAAGCCTACCGGAAACTGGCCTTGAAATACCACCCGGACCGTAACCGGGGTAACAAAGAGGCCGAAGAAAAGTTCAAGGAAATCAACGAGGCCTACCAGGTCCTCAGCGACCCCAAAAAGCGGGCCCAGTACGACCAAATGCGGGCCGCGTACGAGCGCTGGCAGCGCAGCGGCCGGCCCGGCGGTCAGTTCGACTGGTCCCAATGGACCACCTTCCCCGGCGGCGTCCGGGTCGAGTTCCGGGACCTGGACGACCTCTTCGGCGGCGTCGGCGGTTTTTCCGACTTCTTCCAGACCTTCTTCGGGCTGGACCCGGAAACCCTCTTCGGCGGCCCAGGCGCGGGCTTTGATTTCGGCCCTGGAACCCGGACCCACCAGGCCACAGCACAACGGACCCGGCCGGCCTTCGAGCACCCTATCACCATCAGCCTCTACGAGGCCTATCACGGCACCACCCGGCGCATCGAGGTCAACGGCCGGCGGCTGGAGGTGAAAATCCCGCCCGGCGCCCGCACCGGCACCAAAATCCGCCTGGCCCGCGCCCTGACCCTGGCCGATGGCACGCCCGCGGACCTGTACCTGGTGGTCAACGTCGCGCCGGACCCCAACTTCGAAGTTCAGGGCGACGACCTGTACACCACCGTGGACGTGGACCTCTACACCGCGCTCCTGGGCGGTGAGGTCCGGGTCCATACCCTCCAGGGCGATGTGTACCTCCGCATCCCACCGGGGACCCAATGCGGTCAGGTCTTCCGGCTGCGGGGCCGGGGGATGCCCAAACTGCACCGGCCCCAGGAGTACGGCGACCTGTACGTGCGGGTGAACGTACGCATTCCTACCAATCTGACCCCCGAAGAAAAGCGTATCCTTGAGCAGGTGGCGGCCCGTCATAAACAAACGTGAGTGTGGCCACGGTTTCTACCTCTTTTTTGGGAGGTCGGCAATGTCCACGAGACGTATGCTCGGTTTCGCCCTGTTCGTGCTGCTTTTGGCGGGGGCCTGTATTGCACCCTTCCAGAGCATTGGTCTGCAGCAAGAATTGCGGAAGACATTGCAGGCCACGGCCCCCGCGATGCCTACCATGCCCGCGCTCCAGGAGCAGGGCAGCGCGGCGCCCAGCGTTCCTCAACTTAGCGGCCGTATGGCCCCTTCCCCGGACCTGGAAGCCCGCCTGGTGCAACTGTACCAGGAGGTCAGCCCTGGGGTTGTGGCCATCCGCGTGTACGGCCAGAGCACGGATTTCGGCAACCCGCCCCAAGACATGGACTTCCCCACGGGCCAGGGGTCGGGCTTCGTGTACGACAAGCAGGGCCACATCGTGACCAACTACCACGTCATCGACGGCGGCAAGCGGTTCGAGGTGGTCTTCAACGACGGTACCAAGGTCTGGGCCGATGTGGTGGGCACGGACCGGGGTTCGGACCTGGCCGTGTTGCGGGTGGACGTACCTGAGGAGAAACTGGTCCCCCTGCCTGTGGGCGATTCCGACAAGGTTCAGGTCGGCCAGATTGTGGTGGCCCTGGGCAACCCCTTTGGCCTGCAAGGGACCATGACCTGGGGTATCGTGTCCGCCCGTGGTCGCATCCTGCCTTCGGAGCAGATGACCCAGACGGGTGGGGCCTTCACCATGGGGGACTTGATTCAAACCGACGCGGCCATCAACCCCGGCAACTCCGGCGGGCCTTTGCTCAACCTGGATGGGGAAGTCATCGGCGTGAACCGGGCCATCCGCACGTCGGGGATTTCCCGCGGCAACATCGGCATCGGGTTCGCCATTGCCAGCAACTGGGTGCGGTTGATTGTGCCTTCGCTCATCGAAGAAGGGGAGTTCGTGTATCCTTACCTGGGTATTGAAGGGCAGGATGACCTGCCCCTGGCCGTGGTGGAGAAACTGGGTCTGCCAGTGCCCTATGGGGTGTACGTGGTGCGGGTGGTGCCCGGAAGCCCTGCGGACAAGGCCGGCCTGCGGGGTGCGCAACCCACGGAGAATCCCCACACCCTGCCCCAGGGCGGCGACCTCATCGTGGCCATCGACGGACACCCGGTCAAAACCTTCGACGACCTGATTTCCTACCTGGTCCGCAACGTGCGGCCCGGCGACGAAACCACGCTGACCATCTATCGGGACGGGGAGAAGATGGACATCGTGGTGCGCGTGGGCCGTCGGTAGGCCGCGGTTGGCAGTCTGCAGTCGGCGGTCGGCGGGAAAATGAAAAACGGGGCGCTCCGGCGCCCCGTTAATGTATGCCCTGTCCAGGTCAGGGCGTGTAGATTTCTTCCTCCCCTCGGACCATGCGGCGGATTTTCTCCACCACGTCCGGGTTGGCCAGGGTGGTGATGTCGCCCACGTCCCGGTCGTTGGAGATGGCCGCGAGCACCCGCCGCATGATTTTGCCGGACCGGGTCTTAGGCAGGTCGGGCACGATGTACACGTTCTTGGGCCGGGCGATTTTGCCGATGATGGTCTCCACCGCGTGCACGATCTTCTGCCGGATTTCCTCGGAAGGCTGCACCCCCGGCTTCAGGGAGACGTACACATCGGGCACCCGGCCCTTGATGGGGTCGTTGCGGGGTACCACCGCGGCTTCGGCCACTTCGGGCACGGTGAGCACCGCGGACTCCAGTTCCTTGGTGCCCAGCCGGTGCCCGGCCACGTTGATGACATCGTCCACCCGGCCCAGGATGCGGACGTAGCCATCCGCGGCCTGGGTCGCGGCGTCGCCAGTGAAGTAAATCCAGCCCCGCCAGTCGCCCTTCTTGCCCGTGCTGTACTTGGCGTAATAGGTGTTCACCCAGCGGTCCGGGTCGCCCCAGATGCCCATGGAGATGCCCGGCCATGGTGCGAGGATGCACAGGTTCCCCGCCTTGCCGCTGCCCTTGGGGATTTCGTTGCCGTTTTCGTCCAGGATGGCCACATAGATGCCGGGCAGACCAGGGCCAGCGCTGCCGGGCTTCATGGGGTGCAGCGCGGGGATGGTGCAGCACAGGAAGCCGCCGGTTTCGGTCTGCCACCAGGTGTCGATGATGACGGCCTTTTCCTTGCCCACCACGTGGTAGTACCAGCGCCACACTTCCGGCTCGATGGGTTCACCCACGGTGCCCATGAGTTTGAAGTTGTAGTTGTAGCGCAGCGGGGCTTCGGGGTCGGCCCGGCGCAGCATGCGGATGGCCGTGGGCGAGGTGTAGAAGATGTTCACGCCAAAGTGCTCCGCGATGCGCCAGGGCCGGCCGGCATCGGGGTAGGTGGGCACGCCCTCGTAGATGATGCTGGTCGCGCCAATGGCCAGGGGGCCATACACGATGTATGAATGGCCGGTAATCCAGCCGATATCGGCCATGCACCAGTAGGTGTCCTCGGGGTGGATGTCCAGGATGTTCTTGGAGGTCCAGGCCACATAGGCCAGGTAACCGCCGGTGCTGTGCACCTGTCCCTTGGGCTTGCCCGTGGTGCCGCTGGTGTACATGATGAAGAGGGGGGCTTCCGCAGGCATGGAAACGGGTTCCACCCGGGCCCCACGATGCTTCTTCAGGGCCTCGTCTACGAAGACATCTCGGCCTTCCACCATGGGGGCTTCGGAGTGGTACTCGTTCCGATAACGACGCCAGACCAGGACCTTTTCAACGGGATGGCCCTGCTTTTCGGCGAGTTCCACGGCTTCGTTGGCCTTGCGCTTGTGGTCCAGGAGTTTGCCGTTGCGCCAGTAGGCATCCATGGTAATCAACACCCGGCTGCCCGAATCCACGATGCGGTCCGCGCAGGCCTGGGCGCTGAAGCCCGCGAACACCACCGAGTGGATGATGCCCAGCCGGGCACAGGCCAGCATGGTAATGGGCAGTTCGGCCACCATGGGCATGAAGATGGTCACCCGGTCCCCGGCCTTGAGACCCATTTCCTGCAGCAGCGCGGCCATCTCGTTGACCCGGACGTACAGGTCCTGGTAGGTGATGACGGTGTGGGGTTCGTCTTCGGGTTCGGGGATGAAGATGAAAGCGGCTTTGTTCCGTCGTTCTTTGAGATGCCGGTCGATACAGTTGTAAGAAGCGTTGAGCTTACCGCCCACGAACCATTTCCAGAAGGGCGGGTTGCTGGCATCCAGGACGGTGTGCCAGTACTGGTCCCAATCCAAAAGTTCCGCGTACTCCTGGAAGCATTCGGGGTAGTTCTCTTCGGAAAAGCGCTCGAAAATCTCCGGGTCCACGAAGTTGGCCTGGGCGATGAACGTGGGGGAAGGATAGTAGTACTGCTCTTCACCCCAGTGGACGGCCACCTCAGCCTCGGTGACCTGGATGCCGCGCTCCTCAGGGGTGCGGTTGGGGTTGCCTTGGGCCATAGGGCACCTCCCTTGGGAAAGATGCAAACGGGCTGCCCGCCCGGTGCTCGGTGTTATACCCACCTTTCGGAGTTTCGTCAAGGAATACGACGGTCGTTTCGTTTGATGTTATCGAACTGTTCAAACAGGGGAAACGCAGCGGTTGCCCGGAAAAATCTGCGTGCGGGACTGGCTTCCGCCGGGAGGGATGCGTATAATAGGGGGTGCGTGGCGGCCGTAGCTCAAGTGGTAGAGCACCTGACTGTGGATCAGGTGGTTGTGGGTTCAAGTCCCACCGGTCGCCCACGTGTGCCCCCGTAGCTCAACGGGACAGAGCACCGGCCTCCGGAGCCGGAGATCCGCGTTCGAGTCGCGGCGGGGGCATGGGA
>JALXBY010000216.1 GCA_026991215.1 Anaerolineales bacterium | reverse complement strand
GGGCTGCGGTGTCGGTGTAGGGGACGGTGTGGAGGGCGTACATTGGGCCAAAAGAACGGCCAACAGCACGAACACCAACACCGAGGCGCTAACGCGGCGCATCCTGCTTCCTCCCTTTTGGTGATGTTTTGAAAGCATTTATGGGTTTAACCGCCCCACTGGATGCGGTCTCTATGATACATAACCAAGGCTCGTTTGGCTATCGTGACCTAACCAAACCCAGGTATTTTCATGTTCTGACATATGCTCACACAGCGAATATAGAGTATCCGTTGGCAAAACCCAAAATTCCCTCTGTGTTCTCTGCGCCTCCGTGAGAAAATACAATGCTGTTTGACTCTCTCGTTAGGACTCGAAAAACACCATGCGCCTGGACAGCAAGCCTCTTTTTGGAGCGGAGTCATGGTAAAATTTGCCCACTGAACATCGCGAAAGTCCACGGAACCTACCTCTTCCACTTCCACATTTCGGCCATGGCTGGGCAGGACCTCCCCACCACCGGCGCGCCCTGGAGCGCGACCACCAAACTCATCGTCGGGTTGACGCTGGTCAGTCTGCTGTTCGGGGCCTTGGTGGCCTTTCGCCCCTACATCGCGCCCGTCACCCTGACGGTGGTCCTGGCCTATGTGCTGTACCCGGTGTGCCGCTGGGTCTACCGCTACACCCCCTTGAGTTGGCGCCTTTCGGTAACCGTGGTCTACCTGCTGCTCCTGGCCCTGCTGAGCGCCCTCTTGGTCTGGCTGGGGTTTGCTCTGGTCCAGCAGGTTCAGAGCCTGTACTTCGAACTCTTCACCTTCACCACCCAGGACCTGCCCCAACGGCTGGAAGCCCTTTCCACTTCGGTGTACCAGTTTGGCCCCTTCCGTCTGGACTTCACCCGGTACGACTGGGAGGCCGTTACCCAGCAATTCCTGGCCGGGGTCCAGCCCCTGCTGGGGCAGGTGGGCAGCGTGGTTCGGGTGATTGCTACCCATACCCTTTCCCTGTTGGGCTGGCTGCTCTTCATCCTGTTGATTTCGTACTTCCTGCTCACCGAATCCGGTCCCCAGGCCTTCTCCTGGATGCCCACGGACCTGCTCCCCCAGTCGGTGCAGCAGGACCTTCAGCGGCTGCAGGACGAACTGGCCCACATCTGGCACACCTTCTTGCGGGGGCAGTTCACCGCGTTCGTGGTGGTTACGATTCTGGCCTCCATCCTGCTCACCCTGTTGGGCGTGCGCTACAGCCTGGGCCTGGCCGTACTCGTGGGGCTGGCCCGGTTCCTCCCCTACGTGGGTCCGGCCATCGTCTATGTGGTCGTGGGCCTGATTGTACTTCTGCAACCCACGAACTTCTGGGGACTGACGCCCTGGAAGCACCTCCTCCTCACCATTGGCATCCTGATGGCCGTGGACCAGATTTTCGACAACGTGGTCATGCCCCGGCTGTTCGGGCACATCCTGGGGGTGCATCCAGCCTCGGTGCTCCTGGCCGCGTTCTTGCTGGGGCGCTTCATCGGGCTGATTGGCTTCATGCTGGCCGCGCCGGTGGTGGCTTCCGGCCGGCTGCTGCTGCGCTACGTGCTCTACAAAATGGTGGACCTGGACCCCTGGAGCGCGACCCCCCTTACCGTACAGCAAGTGGAGCCGTCCTGGTGGCGTCGCCTCTGGGAGCGGACCAAACGCGCCATGGTGAACCCGCCCGAAACACCGGAAAACGAACCGCCCGCCGAACGGGACCGGGACGCCCATCCTTCGAGCATCCCCCTATGGAGGCGTAAGCCATGAAGGAAGTCGAAACCATGGTCATGGCCGAGACCAAACACTTCATTGCCTGGGCCGCAGAGGAACCCGACGGCGAGATGACCTACCACGTGGAACTGGGCAGCGTGACCCTCCATTTCTTCCAGGAAGAATGGGAGGAATTCCTGCAACTCATGGAGAAAATCCTTGGCCGCAAGTGAGGTTGACGGCCCGATGCAGGGGTTTCCACACGCGTGAAAGGAGGTCCTGGGATGTCGCAGATTGCGGAACTGGTACAGCACTTCTACCGTCGGGCCCCGGGTTTTGCCCGGCGCCTGGACGAAGCCGGCCTTCGCCCTGAGGACATCCGTACCGAGGAAGACCTGGCCCGGATTCCCGTACTCCGCAAGGACGACCTGGTGGAACTGCAGGCCCAGGACCCGCCCTTTGGCGGCCTGCTGGCCGTGCCCGTCACCCATCTCAAACGGATTTTCCAGTCCCCCGGGCCGATTTACGACCCCGAGGGCCTGGCCCCGGACTACTGGCGCTGGGCCGAAGCCCTGGAAGCGGCCGGCTTCACGCCCGACGACGTGGTCCTGAACGCGTTCAGTTACCACCTGACCCCGGCCGGAGCCATGTTCGAGGAAGGGCTGCGCCGGGTGGGATGCACGGTGGTGCCGGGCGGCGTAGGGCAACTGGAACTCCAGGTCCAGGCCATGCACGCGCTGGGCGTCACCGGGTACGTGGGCCTGCCCTCCTACCTGCTGGCCCTGCTCAACAAGGCCGAGGAAATGGGGCTGCAACTGCAGGTCCGCAAGGCCTTCGTGACCGCGGAACCCCTGCCCCCCTCCTTGCGGCAGGCCCTGCACGACAAGGGCGTGGAAATCGTGCGCCAGGGCTACGGCACCGCGGAATGCGGCAACCTGGGCTACGAGTGCGAATACGAAGATGGCTGGCACGTCCCCGAAGGCGTGCTGGTGCAGATTTGCGACATCAACACCGGCCGCCCGCTGCCCCCGGGCGAGGTGGGCGAGGTGGTGGTCACCCTGTTCCAGAAGGAGTACGCGCTCATCCGCTTCGGCACCGGGGACCTTTCGGCACTCAACACCGAACCATGCCCGTGCGGTCGCACGTCGCCCCGGCTGATGGGCTGGCGCGGCCGGGTGGGGGATGCGGTGAAAGTGCGCGGGCTGTTCGTACACCCCCGCCAGCTGCAGCAACTCATGGCCCGCTTCCCCCAGGTGAAACGCTGGCAGGCCGTGGTCTACCGGGATGCCCAACACCGGGACCACTTGCGCATCAACATGGTGCTGGAAGCCCCGATGCCGGCGGACTGGATGGAACGCTTCAAAGAAACGGCCCGGGAGGTCCTCAAACTCCGGGTAGAAGCCGAAATCGTGGATGCGCTGCCTGAAGACGCGGAGCCTCTGGTGGATACCCGGGAGTGGAAGTGAAGCCCCGTTCTCCCTGAACCCGCGCGCCCCTGGCGTGTTCACCCTGTCGCCTCGGTCTTCGGAACCACCATGACCGTACCGTCCAGGGGCAGCACCTGGACCTTCAAGCCATAAACGGCTTCCAACCGCGCGGGGGTGAAGACCTGGGCCGGCGGGCCCTGGGCGAACACCCGTCCCCGGGCCAGGAGATAGACCCGGTCCGCGTAAAGGGCGGCCAGGTTCAGGTCGTGCAGAACGATGAGGACGGCCCGGTGGGTTTCCCGGGCCAGCCGCCGCACCCGGCTCAGGAAATGGGCCTGGTAGAACAGGTCCAGGTGGGTCGTGGGTTCGTCCAGAAGCAGGATGGGTGTTTCCTGGGCCAGGGCCCGGGCCAGCAGCACCCGCTGTTGTTCCCCGCCCGAAAGTTCGGACAAGCGACGGTGCCGCAGGTGCGTCAGATCGGCCAAAGCCAGGGCCTGCTCCACGGCCCGGCGGTCGCGCGGCCCGGGCACACCCAACCAGCCCATGTACGGCGTGCGGCCCAGGAGCACCGTCTGTTCGACGGTAAAGGCCAGGGGTCCCTCTCGGCTTTGGGGGACCACGGCGACCAGCCGGGCCCGGGCGCGCGGCGGGTGACGTAACATATCCTGCCCCTGCCAGCGCACCTGCCCACGCTGAGGCCGAAGCACCCCGCTGATGACCCGGAGCAAGGTGGTCTTCCCCGCGCCGTTGGGGCCCACCAGGGCAACGACTTCCCCCACGTCAACGTGCAGGGAAACCCCGTGCAACACCTTCCGCCCTGAATAGCCCGCATGAACGTCCTTGACCTGGAGCATGGCTCGGTTCCGAAAACGCGCCCCGGAAGACAGCGGACATCGGTTCGGACGGAATGATAATCCCGCCTGTCAAATGTACCAGTGGGTCTGGGGTCGATACCCGCCACATTGCTTCTTGGGCATCTTTTTGGCCGTATTTTGCATGGCGGTTGGAGGCTAACGGTGTTAATCTTTTCGGGCGACGCAGTGCGCAGTCCGCAGTGCGCAGTGCGCTTCCCCTAACGACGACCGCCCACCAACCACCAACCAACGACCAACGACCATCGACCACCGACCATCGACCACCGACCATCGACGAACGACGAACGACTATCGACCATCGACGAACGACCATCGACCATCAACCACCGACCACTCCAGGAGGCCTGCCATGTCCCGACCTGTTGTTCTGGTCACCGGTGCGTCTCGCGGCCTGGGCGCGGGCACGGCCCTGGCCCTGGCCGAGTTGGGCGCCAACCTGGTGCTCAATGCCCGCAATCAGGAACGGCTACACGAAGTGGCGCAGCAGGTCCAGGCGTTGGGGGCCGCGGTGCAGGTCGTGGCTGGGGATATTGGCGACCCCGAAACCCCGCGGCGGATGGTGCAGACCGCGCTTGAGCACTGGGACCGCATCGACGCGGTGGTGAACAACGCGGGCATCATCCTGCCCCTGGCCCGCATCGAAGAGGCCGACCCCGAAGCCTGGATGCAAAACTGGCGGGTCAACCTGCTGGCCGCGGTGATGCTGGTCAAAGAAGCCCTGCCCGCGCTCCGGGCACAACGGGGCCGGGTCGTCAACATCTCCAGCGGCGCAGCGGTCCGGGCCTTCCCCGGCTGGGGTGCGTACTGCGCGGCCAAGGCCGCGTTGAACCACGTGACCGCGGTGCTGGCCCTGGAGGAGCCGGAAATCACGGCCATCGCCTTCCGGCCCGGCGTGGTGGATACGGACATGCAGGCCGACATCCGCCGGGAAGGCGCCAGGGCCATGCCGCGGGAATGGTACGAGCGCTTCATACGCTACAAGGAAGAAGGCCGCCTGGTGCCGCCGGAGGTCATCGGGCGGATGGTGGCCCACCTGGCCTTGGCCGCGCCCCACGAATGGAACGGCCGCTTTTTGGCCTACTACGAGGAACCCCTGCGCTCCTGGCTCACCGCGCGGGGCGTCCCCATCCCGTGACAGATATTGGGTCACCGCTTCAAACTTCGGGACACAGGGTTCCAGCCCTGATCCTTTATCACATCTCCCTGGTATAGTGAGCATTCCCTTTGGTTGGTGTTCGTACAAACAAGGAGGAAGGATGATGCACATCCAAAGCACC
>JALXBY010000215.1 GCA_026991215.1 Anaerolineales bacterium | reverse complement strand
GCACGCGGGCAGGAAGACCACGGGGAACTCCAGGCCCTTGGCCGCGTGCAGGGTAAGCACATGGACCCGGTCCCCGCGGGGGTCGATGAAGTCGTGCTCGCGGGCCAGGGCCAGGGCGGTGCGCCATCGGCTCCAGGGCTGGCCTTCCCGGTGCCGCGCGGTGCTGCGGAGCACATCCCGGTCGTATTCCTCCAGCAGGGGCAGGTCAGGCCGGTGCTGGGCAAGAAGCCGGGTCCAGAGGCCCGCGGCGTCGTGCATCCAGGCCTCACTTACCCTGGGGGGCATGGGGGGCGCGGCGTCCAGCCAGTGGGCCAGGAGGCCGCGCGTGGTCTCGGAAAAGCCCGCGTACCCCCGGACCGCGTGTAGGGGGTCCTGCACCTCGCGTACCGCGCGCTGCCAGGCCCGGCGCCGGGCCGCGGGTTCACCCAGGTAGGCCAGCAGGGTCTCCCAGGCCGGCAGGTGCCGCGGGTTCTCCAGCAGGTGGACCCAGGCCAGCCACGCGGCCACGGCCGGCCGGCGGCTCCACAGGGCTTCGGTGTACAGGCGATAGGGCACACCGGCCCGGTCCAGGGCTTCCTGCAGCACGGGCAGGACCGCGCGCAGCCGCACCAGGATGGCGATTTCCCCGAAGTCCCGTCGGCCTTCTTCGGTCTCGGCCACCCGGCCGGAGTCCAGGGAAAAGTAACTGGTGCCGCCCACCATGCGCTCGATGGCGTGCACGATGGCCTCGGCTTCGGCCCGGTCGGTGGGCGCTTCCCAGACCTCGATATGGTCCACGCCCTCACGGGTGGGCGTCAGCTCCGGCGCGCTGGGGAGCACGGCCCGGGCCGCGGCCAGGATGCCCGGCGCGGAACGGTAATTGCGGTGCAGCCGGACCACCTTCGCCTGGGGGTAATCCTGGGTGAAGCGGAGGAAGTAGCGGGGACTGGCGCCCCGGAAGCCGTAGATGGCCTGGTCCGGGTCGCCGATGACGGTCAGGCCCGCGGGGTCGTGCACCAGGGCCTGGAGCAGCCGGTACTGCACCTCGTTGACGTCCTGGTACTCGTCCACGCCAATCCAGCGGAACGCCTGGGTAAGTTCGGCCCAAAGTTGGGGTTCGCGATGGGCCAGCAGCAGGGGCAGGCGGAGCAGGTCGCCATAGTCCACGGCCTGCATCTCCAGCAGCGCGGCCTGGTACGCGGCGTAGGCCCGGTGGAGTTCCGGGTTGTCGATTTCCTCCGGGCCAAGGGCCTGCCGTTTCGCGGCCTGGATGGCCTCCCAGAGTTCCCGCCGGCGTCGGGCCCGGGTTTGGGGCAGGGCCTGGGCCAGCACGTCCAGGGCTTCGGCCTCGATGAGTAGGTGGAAGTCCGGGCCGGGGAAGCCCGCAGGCGGTTGAGGCAATCGGCGTAAGGCTTCCCGCAACAGGTGGAGGCCCAGGCTGTGGAAGGTGTGCACGTGGACGCGCGCGGCCTGCTCCGGACCAAGCCAGGCCTGAAGGCGCTCGCGCATCTCCTCGGCCGCGCGGTTGGTAAAGGTCACGGCCAGGACCTGTTCGGGCTTCAGGCCCAGGGCCAGGACGCCGTAGGCCAGCCGCGCGGTCAGGGTGCGGGTCTTGCCCGTGCCCGGCCCGGCCACGATGAGCACCGGGCCGCGTTCCGCGGTCACGGCTTCCTGTTGTTCGGGGTTGAGGTCGATGGTCGGTGGTCGGTGGTCTGTGGTCGGTGGTGCGCGGTGCGCTGTGCGCTGTGCGCGGTCCGCGGTGCGCGGTGCGCTGTCCGCGGTCCGCTGTCCGCTGACTGCCGACTGCTGACTGCCGACTGCTGTCCGCTGCTCGCTGTCCGCCGCCCGTCCCCCGCTGCCTGCTGACCGCTGACCGCTGACTGCCGACTGCTGTCCGCTGACCACTGACCACTGACCACTCTCTCCAAAAAGCGTGGCCTGGGTCGAAGTACGTGCAAAGCCCTCCGGGAAGACCCGGATGACGCCGTACTGACCGTCGAAGCCAGGCTGCACTTCGACTTCCCCATTGCGCATTCGGGTGATGCCTTCGGCCAGCCCGGGGCCCGCGACCGCCGCGATTTCCTCCACCGGCGCTTCCAGCAAAATGTGCATTTCCGGACCCAGCCGGCGGAGCAGGTCCATATAGGCCTGCTGCACCCGCTTGCTTCCTGCGCCCACGCCGTACAACTGGGCCAGCACTTCCTCCAGGGGGACCAGGCGGTAATAGGGCAGCGCATTGGGCTTGGGCACGCCCTCGGGCCGGTCGGCCAGCGTTTCCACCCGATGGAGCACGCCCACGGTCACGGGGTTGCCGCACACCGGGCAGCGGCCCCCGTGCTTCTGGGTTTCCACCGGATGCCAGCACACCCCGCACTTGCGATGGCCGTCGAAGTGGTACTTCCCTTCCTCAGGGAAGAACTCCACCGTACCCAGAAAGCGTTTGGGGTCCCCGCTGCGGATGGCGTCGAACACCGCGGTGTAACTCAGGGGAACGTCCAGCAGGTTGGCCTCCCGGCCGATTTTGCGGGGGGAATGGGCGTCGGAGTTGGAGACTAAGGTGTAGCGGTCCAGGGCGGAAACCCGCCAGTTCATGGGCGGGTCCGAGGAAAGGCCGGTCTCCAGCGCGAAGATGTGGGGGGTCAGGTCCTCGAAGCATTCCTCCACGCTGTCGAAGCCGGACTTGGACCCCAGGAGGGAAAACCAGGGCGTCCAGATGTGGGCCGGGATGAGCACGCCCTGGGGGTCGGTCTCCAGGAGGATTTCCAGCAGGTCGCGCGAGTCCAGGCCCAGGATGGGGCGGCCATCGGCCTCGAGGTTACCGATGCGGGCCAGGCGGGCCTGGAAGCGCCGTACGGCTTCCAGGGAAGGCAGGAAGACCACGTGGTGGATTTTGCGTACCCGTCCGTTCTTCTTGTAGATGGTGCTGATTTCCCCGCCCAGGATGAAGCGCACCGGTCCGCGGCAGGCCGGCGGCACCCGTTCCTGCACCTCCCGTTCGTATTCGGGCTTGAGGCGGAAGAGGCCTTCCTCCGCGGGTTCCAGGTGGGCCTCGATTTCCTTCAACCAGCCGGGGTGGGCGATGTCTCCGGTGGCGAGCAGATGCACCCCCTTGAGCCGGGCCCAGTAGGCCAGGTTGGGCAGGGTCAGGTCCTTGCTGGTGGCCCGGGAGAAGCGGGAATGGATGTGCAGGTCCGCGACCAGGGGCATGGGTCAGGTCTCCTGAGCGGGTTTTTTGGGAGGGCGCTTCGCCCCTGCGGCGAAGTGAAAATGCGTTTCACGCAACTTCACAGACTTCTCGCAAGGCATCACACACATCGAGAAACTTCAACGGCCCCTGTAAGCCTTGGGCCTGCAACGTTCTCAAGTGCTTGTATTGGGGGGTGTGCCGAGGAATGTGAACCCGCCCCGAAGCAACCCAGTAGAACCTTTGTGGCACCGAACGGAGACTGGATAAGTGCCCCTGTACCAACGAACGAAGCCACTTCAATTTCCGTGCCACTTTGCGTACTTCACCGGAGGTCGCGGGATGCACTTCAACCCATATCACACATAACGAGGGTTGGTCGCAGGCGATGCCATAGTCCCAGCGCGGGGCTTGGGGGAAGATGTGGGATAGGCCTGTATCCAGGTCAACGCTTGAAAGCGCGTTCGGCGAAGTTTGGCACTGAATCGACCGTTTGTCCCGTTTGCGCAACGCGTTCAACCCGGTATGGCAGGGGATGGGCCAGGGCAGGCTTCCGATGGTTTCACAAAACCGGCTCATAGGCCTCCTCCACACGCGCCAATACCCGACCCACCAAGTCGGCTACGCGACCGCTGAACTCGGTCAGGCCACCCCATCCCCACATTTCCGCTTCTTCGTGGTCCGGTGCCAATGCCGAAATATCTCGGACGATGCCCTGGGGCGAGAAATAGTACACCTTCAAGGCCAGGTGCAGCAACGATTCGGCCAGTTTCATCAACGAGGGACGCCGGGACCAACCGCCCAATTCCAGCACACCTTCAAGGGCCAAATCCCGGTTCTTTGGGGCTACTTGCTGGAACACCCGAATGGCCCAGAGGACGTCCAACACCACGGGCGAGTGGGTCGAAAGCAGCAACCCATAACCGCGGCGGGCCAGTTCCAACAACAGCAAGGTCACTTCCCGTATCGCATAAGGGTGCAGACCCATTTCGGGTTCTTCAACAACCACCCATTCCCATCCCTTGCGACGCGATTGGCCCCCCGGCGGCATCAACCAGTACAGGCCCAACAAGAGCGGGGTAAACTCCCGCTGGCCGGCCGACCAGACCATATAAGGCAGTTTTTGCCCTTCCGCTGCCAATACCAGGCGGCGCTGCATCCATTGACGGTCTGCACGGAGGGCAAAACCCCGATAAATGTGCTCCTCCAATCGCTCCCGGAACACGCGTTTAAGACGCCGTGGCTGGGGGAAGAGTTGTTCCTGCCGGGCGAATTCCGACTGTACCAGTTGGTGCAGCATGTCGCTAAATCGGCGTACGACGAAAGGGTCGCCCACCCGGTAATCGGTGAAAGGGCGGGTCAGGCCGTCCCGCAACGTAAGCACCCGTTGGGCGGGGATATAGAACACTTTCTCCTGGGGGGTCTTTCGCCCGCCGCGTTTCGGTTTCGCTACGTCTTCCACCGTATAGCGCACACCGTTGTACGCAATGTGGGTTTCCGGTTGCCACAAGCCCCCCATGCCTTCACCAAAGAAAAGTTCGAAGAAACGGTCGGGCTTATCATCCCAGTCCAGATTGTAATGCTTCAGCAGCCACTGCACCGCTCGGGTGTCTTGCAGCAGTTTGAACAGCGCCAGGATGATGCTTTTACCCGTGGCCTGAGGCCCGACAAAAACCGTGACGTCCCCCAGTTCCAGACGGGCTTCCTGCACGGGGCCGAAATCTTTTACGTACAAATGCGCCTGACGCCGCGCCATGGCTAAAACCCCTCCAACTTACTCAAATCCGCAATGCCGCGGGGCAGGTCGGCCACCCGCTGCACCAATCCTAACCGGGCCTTTCGCAGGTCTTCCTCTTTCGCCATGACCAGGATGGTGTCGAAAAAGGCGTCGATGACCGGCTGCAGTTCCCGCAGCACCTCCACCAGGGTGGGCACTTCGGGGTCCGCGTCCAGGCGCTGTCGCGCGGCCTGCCAGGCTTCGTACAGGGCCTTGGCTTCGGGTTCGGTGTACAGGTCGGGGTTCAGGGGGAAGGTTTCCTTCAGGTCCCGCACGATGCGCTTGGCCCGGGCGTAAGCCCGCAAGATATCCGGCCAATCCGGGTCCCGGACGGCCTGGGCCAGGTCCCGGG
>JALXBY010000214.1 GCA_026991215.1 Anaerolineales bacterium | reverse complement strand
GGTAATACCCCCATCCCAGGGGCCGCAAATCGAAGAAGGTGTGGGTCCATTCGTGGGCCACGGTTTCCACCAGCCAGTTCAGGTCCGAGGTGGGCATGACCATGGTGGGGTAAAGCGCGATGCCGCCGATGGGCACCACCAGGGTGGAAACGTCGAACGCGCGGGCCGTGTTCTCCTCAATGGCCACCTGCTCCTCCAGGGGCAGGTCCGGCACCAAAGGGATGAAGGCGTCCATGCGAATCACTTCCCTGGGGGAAATCACCAGGCCGTCGGGCAGGTCGGCTTCCCGGTAGAGCACCGGGGGGAACACCCAGCCCGCGTAGCCCAGGTCCAAATCGGCCAGCACCGCGGTGACCTGGGCCTGGATGATTTGTTCCACAATGGGGGAACGCAAACGCTGCTGGGCCCGCAGCGTCTGCAATTCCCGCTGCAGTGCCGCGAGGCGCGCCTCCCGGTTGGTCAGGTTCGGGTCGCCGTAGGCCTGTTTGAGTTCGTCTTCCTTGCGTTGACGCTGGGCCACCAGGTCCATGTAGTCCAGCACGAAGGCTTTCTGGTCCGCGGGTCGGATGTACCGCTCCGGCGCGAGCAGGCCGTAACTGAACTTCACCCACCAGGCCCGCAGCATCCAGGAAACGAACTCGAATTCCACCGGCCGGGTGTACCTGCGCCACAGGTCTTCCTGGGAAGGGTGGACCACATCGCCCCGCAGCAGGGCAGCCAAAAGGCCCAGCACCACGACGAGGCGGGCCAGGCGGGGCAGCATTTCCCCCAACGTTGCAAAGGAAGGCCAGCGGAAATGCCTCATGGTTCGGTGTCGTAGGTCAGGGGTGGGATGTCCCGCGCGGCCTGGGTCTGAAGTTCCGGCGCGTGGGCCGGCGCGGGGTAGTAGAAGGTACGGCGCAACCGTTCGGTCAGGGGCCCTTCCAGCCGGTGGCCCTGGTAGGTGCCCCAAAACTGCCAGAAGCGGAACAGCAGCACCTCCCGCCAGACTCGCGGCAGCACCCCCTGCCTGCGGGCCGCGGCCCAATCGTGCCAGACGTTGCTCCACCACAACCGCAGGAAGTCCCAGAAGGTGAACCGGGTATGGGGGTAGATGTGCTTGAGGGCCATGGCCTCCCGGCGGTAGCGGTTGTACACCTGCCGCCAGGTCTCGTTGTGCACGTGGATGATTTCGGCTTCGGGTACGTAGACCACCGCGTACCCCTGTTCCAGGGCCCATTTCGCCCAGGCGATGTCCTCCAGGCCGGTCAGGGTCTCGTCGTAGGGGTGCTTTTCCCACAAGGCCCGGCGGATGGCCGCGTTCGCGTTGTTGCAGAAGGGGTGGTCCTGGTACCGGGGGCCGCGGCCATCGGGGAACCAGGCCGCGAAGATGCGGTGTTCGGAAAACTTGGTGGTCCCGGCCCCCCGCTGCTTGCCGTAGGTCAGGGCCACTTTGGGGTCCTGGAAGGGTTCCAGGAGGCGCTCCAGCCAGTCGGGGTAACGGGGGTAGACATGGGCGCTGGCGATGACGATGAAGGCCCCCCGCGCGGCCGCGATGCCCCGGTTGAGGGCACGGCCAAAGGTGAACTCCTGGGGGGAAATCGTGACCACCCGGGCCCCATACCCGCGGGCAATCTCCACCGTGCGGTCGGTGGAGCCGGAATCCACCAGCACGACCTCCACGTCCTGCAGGGTCTGCCGGCGGATGCCCTCCAGCAGCCGGCCGATGTGGGCTTCCTCGTTGTAGGCCCGGATGACCACGGAAGCCAAAGGGTTACCAGTCATGGTCGTCCTCGTAGCCCATCTGGATGAGCAGGTCCCCGGCCACGTCCTTGAACAGGCGTTTGTGTTCGGGGGAAAAGTGCTCCCGCCAGGCCCCCGGCTGGCCTTTGCGGAAGGTGCCCGAACGATGGGGCCGGATTTGCGCGACCAGTCGGTCCACGGCCGCTTCCTGGGGAAGGCGCAAAGGCCAGGCCCCCCGCGACCGCACGTAGGCCAGGATACGCGCAGCAGCATCCCTGGGCCGGAGCCGCAGGTCCTCGAAGCGCACGGCCAGCACTCCCGGCTGGCTCAGCCACCCTAAGTAACTCAGGCACCGCTCCCGGATGGAGGGGAGCACCAACTCGCCTTCCCGGTGGCCTTGAATCAACCAGGTGATGCGGGTCGCCATGGGGACCTGCCGGAAGCGCTGGTGCCATTCGTGGTGGGGTTGCATATCCGCGATGTAGTACGCGTGGGAGACCACGATGTCCCTGGGGTCCCGGTAGATGAACACCGTGGCCCAGCCCCCCGCGCTGACCGTCTGGGGGTAGGGGGCTGTATAGGGCAGGTAGCCGTAGGTCACATCTCCGGGGCGCAGCATGGCCAGCCGGGTTTGGATGCCTTCGGGCGGCAGTTTCGCGTTGGTCTCGTCCCGGTTCAGGGGCGGCATGCCCATATCCACGAAGGGGCCGATGTGGGGGAAGCCCAGGAGCACCTGGTGCAGCAGGTGGGAACCGGCCTTGGTCTGGGCCAGGCCCAGGAGCCGGGGCGTTTGCCGCAGCACCTGGGGGCCGTATCGCAACAGGGTCCAGAGCCGACGCCACCGCCACCGCAGCACCCGCAACCGCCACCGCAAACCGGGGGGGAGCCAACGCACAGGGTTCACGGCACCTTCTCCGGATGGAAACGCCAGAGTTTGATGCGCCATCCTTCCAGGGGATGTTCGTACCAGTCCAGGCCTTCCAGGTAGGGGCGCAACCCCCGGTAGACGCTGGAACGCGACATCCCCGGGGTGATGACCAGGTAGTCCAGGCCCTTTTCCTTCCAGTACTGGACCATACGTCCCTCTTCCAGGGCCTGGACGTACGCCGCGGGGCCGACCAGCCCATCCAGGGCCACCACCCGCCGACCCTGGACGAAATAGGCCAGGGAACCCGCGCCGGTCGCGCCCACCATGCTTCCGGGTTCGGTGTGGGCTTCCACCCAACGGGCGTAATCGATGTAGAGGTGTTGGTCCACGGTATAGGGCGAGGGCCTGGGCGCGGCCTTGATGTACAGCCGCGCGGCGAACAAGCCCAGAATCACCACCGCCCACAGGGGATGCTGCAGGGAAAGGCCCAGCACGCGGGGACGCCGACGCACCAATACGACGTCCAACCAAAGGGCCACGAAGATGTGGGTGAACAACATCTGGCCCACCCAGTACCAGTAGCGCTGGGCCATGTGATCGACGTAGTCATAGTACAGGCCCTGGGTCAATGCCGCCAGGAACCAGGGCCACAGCGCGGCCCGGCCCATCTCCGGCCACCAGCGGCGTCGGGTCCACAACAGAGCCAGGGCCGGCCAAATCAATAGGGGCGCATACCCGATGATGAGCCGGCGGATGCGATAGGTCTCCTTGAGCCAGGGAATCTCCAAAAGGCGGGGTTCGATGACCTTTTGATAGACCGTGGTGAAGGGCGCGAGAGTATACCCCCACGGCCCGGTGCGGATGCTGGGGTCCAGCAGGCTCTTGACACCTTTCCAGAACACGTTGCCGCCCAGGGGGTAGCCGTAAGGCGTCCCGCCCAGGGTGCCCCACCAGTGCTTGACCCGGGCGCTGGTGGGAATCAACGTCCCCACGTACAGGACGTTCCAGGTCAGGTAAAGGCCGCCAAGCACAAGACCGGGAGCGACAACCCAGGCCAGGCTGCGGGCCATCTGGGGCCAGAACGCGGGCTGTTTCCGGCCTTCGCGCGTGGCGTGGTAGAGCCACCACAGGCCAAAGAACAGGGCGTAGAAGATGTTGTCCAGCCGGGAAAGGAAGGCAAAGGCCATGGCCCACCCCAACCGGCGCAGCCAGCGGGGGTCCAGGTAGGCCCTCTGGTGGTGCAGTTCGACTGCGACGCTCCACAGGGTGACCAGGGCCAGGGCGTTCAGGGGCGATTCCATGGCGCCCATGGAAACGAAGCGCCAGGGACCCAGGCCCAGGCTCCACGAAGCCCCCAGGCCCAGGGCGACCCATGGGGAAAGGAAGCGGCGGGCCGTCCGGTAAAGCAGCCAGCCCGTCAGCCCGTGCAACACGCCCACCACGAGAATGAGCACCCGCAGGGGGAGCAGGAGGTCGATTTTCGCCAGGGCGAACACCGGCAGGATGACTACCAGCCACAGGGGCTGGAAGCCATTCGTCGGCCCAAGCCGGTCGAAGGTGACGCCATAGCCCTCCAGGACGTTGCGGGCAATGACGAAGTAATAGAAGGCATCGTCGATGTGGAACCACTCCAGCACCCGGTAGCCGTCGGCTACGGCCCACAACCCATGAAACAGCACCGTAAGCACGAACAAAACCATCCCCCACCAGGGGGAACCGAGGCGCAACCTGTCGCGGTTCACCGGGCTTCCTCCGTGGGCTGCAGAGCCTGGAAGATTTCCTGATACTCCACCTCGTCGGGGAGCACGAACTCCCGGCCTTCGATGATGCCCCGGTAGAGCACCTGCAACACGGGATGGGCTTCAGGGTGCAGGCGCTCCGGCGGGAACACTCGGGGCATCACGTACCCTGGCATGGCCGGGAAGGGTTCCAGGAAGTCCTGGAAGGACAGGGAGACCTTGTACAGTTGGTAGTACAGGAACTTCTGGGCCCGGGTCTGCTGGCTGCGGGAGGCCCGCAGTTTCTCGGCCCGCAGCCAGGCCTCGGCCGTGCGCAGGAAGTCCCGCACGCTCATGGGCAGTTTGCCGATGCCGTAGGGCGTGTAGCGGGCGCGGCCGCCGCACAACACCCGCTTGCCCAGGAGCACGGCTTCCAGCCCAATGGTGGAGTTGTAGACCATCACGAACTTGGCCCGCTGAATCAGCGCGTAGGAGCTCAGGTACTCATGGGCGTCCACGAAGACCACATTGGGCAGTTGGTCCACGCGGCGGGCCCGGACCCAGTCGCGCACGCTTTCCGCCGCAGCCTTGCCGGGCCGGTGCTCATCGGGGTGGGCCCGCAGCACGAACAGGGTTTCCGGGTGCCGCTGCATCAACTCCAACACGGTATCCAGCCATGCGAACATGTGGGGGAACACGATGTTGGCGTAGACCTGGCTGGTATCGAACACCACGTTGGTGAACACGGGCACCATCTGGCGGAACTGCCGCAGCCGCTGCTCCCAGGTTTCGTCCAGGGGGAGCATTTTGGGCCAGAAGCGCACCCCGGCCATGGTAAAGGCCCCCTGAAAGCGCTTTTCCAGATACGCGCGCAGGCGGGCCTGCCGTTCAGGGGTCCAGGCGAAGGTGCGGGGGATGTGGATGGGATAGGCCGGTGCATTGGGGCCATGGGTGAAGAACGCGCTCAAAGGCCGCAGGCCCACCTCGTGGGAAATCACAGGGATGCCCTGGTGG